>CAIVYX010000001.1 GCA_903910245.1 uncultured Opitutia bacterium
AAGCACCTCAACGAGAACCAGCCGGCCTCCTCGCTCGACGTCTCCGACGACGAACGCGCCCGCCTGAAGACCTACAACCTGCTCTCCTCGAAGAAGGTGCTTTTCGCGTGTAATGTCGCCGAGGCCGATCTCGCCGACCCTTCCAAGAACCCGCATGTCGCCAATGTCGCCACCCTCATCGGCAAACGCCACGGATGCGAGCACGTCGTGATTTGTGCCCAGGTCGAAGCCGAGCTCTGCGACCTCTCGCCCGCCGAAGCCACGGAATTCCTCCAATCCCTCGGCGTCACCGACTCTGGCGTCTCCTCGCTCATCCGCGGCGCCTATCATCTCCTCGGCTTGGCCACCTACTTCACCGCCGGCGAAAAAGAAGTCCGCGCATGGACCTTCCGCAGCGGCATGACCGCCCCCCAGTGCGCCGCGGTCATCCATACCGACTTCGAGAAGGGCTTCGTGAAGGCCGAAATCGTCTCCTACGAGGACCTGTTAAAGAATGGCTCCGTGGCCGCCGCCCGCGATGCCGGCCGCTACCGCCTCGAAGGTAAGTCCTACCTGTTCAAGGACGGCGACGTGGCCCTCTTCCGCTTCACGGACTGAGAATTGGGCCTAGGCCGAAAACCTCACCCCCCTCGAAAAGGACGCCTAAAAGCGTCCTTTCTTTTTGCTTTGGCCGATTACCCCGCAACCATTGACTAAGGACCTTGTCCCACCCCCCATGCCCCGCCGCCTCCTCGCCCTGGCCATCCTCCTGTCGGCTGCACTCGCCACCGCCGCCGAGTCCCGCCCGAATATCGTCCTGGTGATTGGCGAAGACATGGGTCCCGACACCGGCACCTATGGTTGCAAGGACGCCATCACGCCGAACATGGATCGCCTCGCCAAAGAGGGCGCCCTGTTCACCCGCAGCTTCACCCACACCGGCGTCTGCGCCCCTTCGCGCAGCGGCATGGTCACCGGCCAATACCCTCTCAAGTACGGTGCACAGAACATGCGCTCGAAAGTCATCAACCCGCCCCACCCTTTCACCGAGAAACTCCGCGCTTCCGGCTACCATGTGATGTGGCCCGGCAAGACGGATTTCCAAGGCGTCTCCGAAAAGGAATTGGCCGATGACAAGAAACTCTGGGTCAACTATTCCAAGCAGCCGCTCGGCAAGCTGACCGATAAGCCAAAGGAACCTTTCTTTGCCTACATCAACGACACCGTCAGCCATGAAAGCCAGGTCCGCGCCACCGACGAGGAACACGCCAGGAACACCGCCGCGCTCAAGCCCTCCGATCGTCGAGATCCGGCCAAGGTAGAACTCCCGCCCTTCTACCCTGACACCCCGGCCGTCCGCCGCGAAGTCGCCCACTACCACGAGCTCGTCACTTCGGTCGACTACACGCTCGGGCGCGTGCTGGATTGGCTCAAGGCCCACGACCTCGAAAAGAATACCATCGTGATCCTGACCGGCGACCACGGACGCGGCATGCCCCGCTTCAAGCGTTCGCCGAAGGACACCGGCACCCGCGTCCCGCTCATCGTCCGCTGGCCCGGTCAGATCGCCCCAGGCACCGTGCGCGAAGATTTCGCCAGCTGGATCGACTTCGCCCCGACGGCCCTGACCCTTGCCGGCGTGCCCGTGCCCGCTGAGTTCGACGGCCACTGTTTCCTGCCCACCGCCGCTAACCCGCCGAAATACGTCTACTCCTTCCGCGACTTCATGGACGAAAGCTTCGACAAGGTCCGCTCTGTCCGCGACGCCCGCTATCGCTACGTCCGTAACCAAGCCCCCGGCGTCGACGAAGCCGGTAAAGTTGCCTACCAAGAAGTCGGTCAGACGATGCACGAGCTCCGTCGCGTGCAGGCTGAGGGCAAGCTGACCCCAGTCCAAGCCCTCTACTTCAATCCCAGCCGCGCCCCGGAAGAACTCTACGATACGCAGAGCGACCCTTGGGAAGTGAAGAACATCGCGGGCGATCCGGCCAACGCCGCCAAGCTCGCCGAACTGCGGGCTGAGTGTGACGCCTGGCTCGCCCGCTGCGGACCGATCGCCGACCTGCACGCCGACGAACTCGTGAAGCGTGGCATCATCGAGCCGCGCGACGAGAAATACGCCGAGCGTCTCAAGAACGGCTCGACCGCCGGCGACGCCGTCACCGCGAAGAAAAAAGGCAAAAAAGCCGCCTCCAAATAATCTCATTCCCATCATGCGCCCTCTCTTTCTCCTTTCCGCCTCGCTGCTCGCCTTCGGCTGCAAACCTGCCCAGCAGGTCGCTCGCTACGAAGTGAAATCCGACGCCGCGCCAGCCGAAGCGCCCGCCGCTGCTCCGGCCGCGCCCGTCGCCGCCCAGCCGACCGCCTCTCCGGCCGTGGCCGCTCCGATGGTCGCCCCCGCCTCGATGAAGGCCGAAGCCGCCGGCTTCGACGCACCGAAGTGGGCAAAGCTTCCCGCGGGCTGGTCCGTCGGCCCGGAAAATTCCATGCGCAAGGCTACCTGGATCGTCTCCGGCCCGAACAGCAGCAAGGCCGAGATCGCCGTGACGGTCTTTCCGGGTAGTGTCGGTGGGCTTACCGCCAACGTGAACCGCTGGCGCGGCCAGATAGGCCTCTCTCCGGCCAGCTCTGATGAGATTGTCGCCTCCGCCCAGACAATCAAGGTCGGTGGCCTTGATAGCCAGCGCTTCGTGATGACCTCTACTGACAGCAAGAAGTCGGTCGACGCCGTGATGACTTCCAAGGATGGCGCCACCTGGTTCTTTAAGATGAACGGTGAGACCGCCGCCGTCGAAGCGAACGCCGCCGCTTTCGTCGCCTTCCTCTCCGCCTCCCAACTCCCGTGAACAGCGAAGAACATCAAAAGAAGGCCGACAGCGGCCGGCGTCTCGTCGACACACTGGCGTCGCTTAAGCTGACGGTACTCCTGCTCATCCTGTCGATGATCCTCATCTTGTTGGGGACGCTCGAACAAGTCCACTGGGGCATCTGGCATGTCCAGAAGGTCTACTTCAGTTCCTGGCTGTGCTTCTATCCGATGGACCCGACGGCGCCCTTACGCATTCCGTTACCTGCCGGCTTCACGCTCGGCGCCCTGCTGATCATCAACCTGGCCTTCGCCCACGTCCGTCACTTCAAGGCGACCGCTGCCAAGGTCGGCAACCTCATGATCCATGCCGGCCTACTCCTTCTGCTGGGCGGCGGCTTCGTCACCGCTATCTATCAAGAGGAGTCCGCGATGATCATCCCCGAAGGCGAGCAGCGTAATTACTCAGAAGCCTTCCGCGAATTCGAAATCGCGCTCGTCCAAAAATCCGCCACCACCGAGACCGTCGTCGCCATCCCGGATTCAATCCTGCGCGACCTCACCGCCAAAGGCCTACCCGCCGACGTCGAACTCCCAGGCACTCCTTACACCCTCGTCATCCAGACCTACCACCCGAACGCGATGATCCGGGCGAAATCTCAGATGAGCGACGGTCTCCCCCTCAAGGCCACTCAAGGTATCGGAGCCCGCACTGAGCTGGCCTACAAACCTCTGCCGGAAAGCTATGACGACAACAAGCCCAACGCTCCCACGGCCATCGTGGAGCTGAAGACGAAGGATAAGTCGCTCGGTATTTGGGCTCTTAATCTCAACCTGACGGAATCTTTCGATGCCCAGACCTTCGAAGACGCCGGCAAGACCTACGAGCTCTCGCTCCGTCGGACCCGCTACTACGTCCCCTTCACGGTGCAGCTGGATAAGTTCACCCACGAGAAGTATCCGGGAACCGAGACGCCCCGTCGTTTCGCCAGCGACGTGACGCTCAAGGAAGGTGCGAGTTCCTTCCCCTTTAATATCTCGATGAACCAACCTCTCCGCCATGCTGGCCTGACCTTCTTTCAGTCAAGCTTCGGTAGCACGAAGGACGGCAAGAACCTCAGCGTACTTCAGGTCGTGCGCAATCCCGGCTGGCTCATCCCCTACATCTCCGTCGCGCTGATGTCCCTCGGCCTGATCTGGCACTTCGGCGTCTCCCTGCTGCGCTTCCTCCGTGGTCGCAGCGTCAAGGCGGCCGCCGCGGTCGTGGCCCTCGGTCTTCTCACTCCCGCAGCCTCCGCCGCGGAGGCTGGTTGGGACACGCGCGCCTTCGGCGATATCCCCGTGCAGAGCGGCGGACGGATTGTACCGATCGAAACCCTCGCCACGGGCTCGCTCCTCCAGATGCGGTCGCGCACCTCGATCAGTCTTACAAAACTCGAACGCGTCGCCTTCGGCCAGCCCCCGTCGACTTGGACCGTAGAACAGCGTGCAGAAATCGCCAAAGAACTCCCTGCTCTCTCGGCCGAACTCCAGGCGCTGCTTGAAAAACGCCAAGTCCGTCTGACCGGTGGTGCCATCAGCTCGGTCGACTGGCTCATCGAAGTCTGCTTCCGCGCCCCGATTGCCCGCCACCTGCCGACCTTCCGCGTCGAACACCCCAACGTGCTGAAGCGCGTCGGCGGCGACCCCGAGAAGAGCCTCTACGTCAGCTGGGACGGTATCCTGAAAAATAGCGCCGAGCTCAGCAAGGCAGCCGAACAGGCGCGCAAACGCCCCCAGGCTGACCGCGACACCGAAGACCGTGGCCTCCTCACGCTCGAAAGCGCCGCCCGCCAGTATGCGACGCTGAGCATGACCTTCATCCCCGGCGACCTGCCCCTCGACGTTACCCCACGCCGCGAATACGGCGCCTGGACCGCTGCGCTCACCCGCGCGCTCGCCGAGATGAATGCCAGCGCTTCCGGTAAGGCCCTCGACCCAGAGCTACAGAAGACGGTAAAGACGTTCGTGGAGCGCTATCAGGATTTCGAACGCGAAGGCGTCATCGGTCTGATGCCGCCCAAGGACGAAGGCTCGCTCGCCCGCTGGGATAATCTCGGCGCCTCCCTCCTCGGCATCATCAAGGACCAGAAGGTCCACCGGGCTGGTCTGGCCGAGGACGGTATCATCACCCGCTACGCCGACTTCTCGATGGCGTGGCGCGAAGGCAAGGACGACGATTGCTCTCGCCTGAGCTCCGCCATCGCGGCTTCGTTGAAAGGTCCTTGGACCGCCCGGGCAGAATCCGAAGCGAGCTTCGGCCGGCTCCAACCTTTTTACTGGCTCCTTATCGCCTACATGGTGGTGGTGCTCATGGTCCTTATCTCCTGGGTGACTGGGTCCGAAGCCCTCCGCGTCTGGGGTTACCGCCTGCTGCTGCTCTCCTTCATCCTGCACACCGCCGCCCTCGGTTACCGCATGTGGCTGCATGACCGTCCGCCCGTAACGAACCTCTATTCAACAGGAATCTTCGTCGCCTGGGGCGCCGTCGGCTTGGGCATCCTGCTCGAGCGAGTCTGGAAGAACGGCATCGGCGCCGTCGCGACAGGTATCACCGGTTTCGTCTCGCTGATCGTCGCCCATAATCTCGGCCTCTCCGGCGAAGATAACCTCGAAAGCGTCCGTGCGGTGCTCGATACTAACTTCTGGCTGGCGACGCATGTGACCATCGTGACGCTCGGCTACTCCGCGACCTTCGTCGCTGGCCTGCTCGGCGCCCTCCACCTCGCGCTCCGCGCCTTTAAGAAGGACTACAACTGGGGCGACAGCGTCGCCCGCGCAGCCTACGGCATCCTCGCCTTCGCGGTGATGGCCAGCTTCATCGGCACGATGCTCGGTGGCATCTGGGCCGACCAGAGCTGGGGTCGCTTCTGGGGCTGGGATCCTAAAGAGAACGGTGCCATCCTCATCGTGCTCTGGTGCGCACTCTGCCTGCACGCCCGTTGGGGTGGACTCGTCCGCCGCGAAGGGCTGATGCAGCTCCTCATCTTCGGTAATATCGTCACGGCCTGGTCCTGGTTCGGTACCAACCTTCTCGGCGTCGGCCTCCATAGCTACGGCTTTACGGAATCCGGCTTCAAATGGCTGATGATCTTCTGGGCCTCGCAGCTCGCGTTGATCGCCCTCGGCTGGTTCCCCGACCGCTCCAAGTCCACTACGACCGCATGACCGAAGCCGCCGGTCCGACCTGGTTCTGCATCAAGGCCAAGCCTCGGCAGGAGGCCGTGGCAGTGCAGAACCTTCGGGCCATCGGTATCGGCGAGCTGGTCTTCCCGCGCCTGCGTCGCACCCGCCGCGGCCACGATAAGAACAAGGTCGTCGTCGAACCGCTCTTCCCGGGCTACGTCTTCGCTCGCTTCGACCCGATGGAATTCCAGTCGACGATCCGCAGCACCCGCGGCGTGCTCCACTTGGTCAGCCGCGAGGGCCGGCCGGTCGATGTCGAGCAAGACGTCATCGACGAACTCAACGCGCTCGGCCCCGACGCGATCCTCTCGATGCTCGATGCGGAACTAAAGATCGGCGCCAAAGCCCGCGTCATTCGCGGCATCTTCACCGGCTCCGAAGGCGAGGTCATCCGCCTAGAGTCTCCGCAGAAACGTATCGCGCTGCTACTTTCTATCCTTGGTTCCGACCAACCGGTCGAGCTCCCGCTCGACGACGTCGAAGGCCTCCCCGACGAAACCTAGACCTTTCACATGATCCTCGACCAACTCTCCGCCTCCGCCGCCTACGAGTCGCTGCATCCGCTCTTCCCCAAGGCGTTCGCCTACCTGCGCTCGTTCGACGTGAAGACGGAGGACGGTAAAGTCGAACTCCAGGGCCAGGACCTCGTGGCCATCGTGCAGCGCTACCAGACTGCCCCC
>CAIVYX010000002.1 GCA_903910245.1 uncultured Opitutia bacterium
CTCCAAGGGCTTGGAGTACGACATGGTGTACATGCCCTGCCTGAACAACTCGCGGCAGCCCATCGCCCACCTGCGGACCGGCGAACTGCTGTCCATGCCGACGTCGGGCCAGGATTTCCGCCCCAAGTGGCTGCTGGCGAGCGTCGGCACGAACGTCGCCCACCTCGACCCCGTCCTGAGCGCGGCAGTCTCCCGGGCGAAGTCCGAGAGCGCCTATGGTAATCTCTGCCGCCTATACGTCGGCATGACCCGCGCCAAGCATCGCCTCATGCTCGTGACCACGGCACTGAGCGAAGATAAGCTCACCGATCTGGAGCTGGGGTCCGGCAAGGCTGATTTCGCTGGGTTGATCGAGATGACGCTCGGGAAGTTGGGGAAGCCTACGAATGTGTCGCTGGGCGGTATCGAAGCCGCGATGGCCTGGCAGGCCGTAGGCGAAGGCGCGGCGTGGATCGAGGCCCGGACTAAGGAAGAAGAAGCCAAGGCCCGACGTCAGGCTGGAGTGCGGGCATCGATCGTCGCTAAGCGTTATACCCCGGCGCAGGTGCTCGAGAAGCTCCGTCCGTCCAAGCCGGCGGATGGAAAGATTTACGGATGGAAGCCGTCGAGCGATGAGCCCGGTGGCCGCGAGCTCGGCAATCTCGTCCACGGGCTCATGCAGGGGCTTGGCTGGGATATCGAAGGATTCCTGGGTGGACTTGAGGACGCGAATGTTGCCCCTGAATTCAATTCACTCAAGGCGCCGGCGATCGAACTCGTGCGGAAGTGTCTTGAGTCGGCCGAGGTGCGCACGCTCCTGGGAGAAGCCCCCCAGGGAGCCACCCTATGGCTGGAACGGAAAGCTGCTCTGGTACACGAAGGGAAACTCATCAGCGCCGTCTTCGACCGCGTGCATGTGATTCCCGGCCAGTCCGCGACCGTCATCGATTACAAGACCAACGACTGCTCGGTAGAAGCCCTCAGGGAAATGTATCAGGGCCAGATGGATTTGTATAGGGTCGCAGTGGCGAAGTTGTGTGGGTTGGAGCCTAATAAAATCCGCTGCGTACTCGTTCACGTCCGCAAGGGTGAGTTGGTGGAGTGCTGACGCGCTTGCGGATTGTGCAAAGGTGCAAATCGGAGCGGAGCTCCTGTGCAAAGGTGCAAAAGTGAGAGGCAGCGCTCAAGGGGAGACCGGAAACCGGGGAGGCAGAACTCAAAGGGGGCAGCATAGGGAGACCGGATAGTTAGCTGGGGAATATGTCCGAAGCATTAATCCCGGTTTCCGGTTTCCCTTTGAGCGGCTATTTCTAACCGCCAACCGCTAACCGCCACCACCACCTTACTATTCATTAGTGTCATTATACTGAATGAGGTTTGCCAGGTTTTCGGGTTTCGGCAGAATGGGGTTATGAGCGATAACCAACCAGAAGAGACGGAGGTTTTAATCTTCATCGCGATTAATCCGGACAACGGTGACACCCACGGCGTCGGCACCGTTGACGGTAAGATCCTGCGATTCGGCGCCATTGCCAACGAGCACATGCAGGGATTCGAAACCCGCGAGGAAGCCGAAGCTGCGCTAAAGAGCTATGGCGTGCCCGGCCATATCGTCCCGTTGGTCCTTCGCCCTGCCGACGGGAGCTACCCGCCCGGCTGGCCTACGTAATATCAAAAGAATAAGCCATCCTACCCACTATGTCCAACGACCCTGAAAAAGAAGCTATCCGCATCTTCGGCATCGCCTATGGTATCGCCGAGAAAGCCCACGCCGGAGTGTTCCGCGGCCTCCCGGACGCCCGCCCCTACTTCGAACACGTCAAGGACGTCGCAGCCTTCTTCCCAGACTGGGAAACCAAGACGGTCGCGATCCTTCATGATACAATTGAGGATTCGAACGTCACGAAGGAAGATCTTAGAGATGCAGGCATACCGCCGCACATCGTCGCCGCAGTCGTCGCGATGACAAAGCCCCCGAAGACCGACCTGCAGAAGCTCGATGAGGCAAGCAATCCGGCGCTAAAGCGGACCAATTACCTCGAATACGTAAGACTGACGGTGCGCGAAAACCCCTTGGCCAAAAAGGTGAAGATCGCCGACAACTACGTGAACATGCGCGACCTGATCGCAAGCGGTACCATAAATGAATCCGACCGGAAGCAGCTCAACAAGTACGCTGAGTCTATCAAGATCCTGACGGAAGACTGAATATGAGCGACGACAGTATCTACGAGTTCTGGAACAAGGTACCGGGGCCGGGGGAATATGACCGGCATCAGTTTGCGAAGATTCCGGAGGATGCAGCCCTCTGGGAGGGTGTCCGTATCGGGGTGACGGAATATCTCGGCGAGCGCTGGGTGGTCGAGGTCGTCGATAAGGATAACGTGATTGTACGCCGGACGGATACGGAACGAGTATTCCGACTGAAGCAGACCTTTAAGACTCCGGCCGGCGAGCTGGACTATGCGATGTGGACGACCCTCGATGCCCCGCCAGGCGAGACGTTCGCCTACATGGTCGGAGCCGGGACCTTCAAACGTGCCATCGAGCGCGACATCGGTATCCCGGTCGGCTTTTCCGGAAGCCTGGGTGCAGCCGAAGGCTTGGAAAGCGACGGCCAGCTAAGGACAGCCGTGAGCATGGGGGACGCGCCGAACTCGCAACAGACCGGCCTGGTCGCCCGCTGGTTCGTATGGTCGATTCTCATGCTGCAATGGGTCGCGGAGAGTATTGAGGCGAATCCGGATCCGTAAGCGAAGTAGAGACAGTGGCCGAGCAGGGATGCTCGGCCCTACCCTTCGCAGCGTAGCCGCGAGGTGGTAGCGGTTAGCGCCTGAGGACGCAGAGAGGCAACTAGGTCAGCACGCGGTGCTGCCCCACCCTCGAGACAGCGGATGCGATATCATCGTATCCCTACCCAAGGTAGAGTGACAATTGGGCGACAATGTTGGTTGATTTTAGAATCATTAAACAATAAACAAGAAGAATGACCCCTGCATATCGCTTCGCCAGAGCTGGTAATGTCTACAAGGAACTCGCCGCTGAGGATGGACACCTGATTGCTCGGATGGTGCGCACAGGCGAAATCGCCGCGAGCGATGATTACTGGACGCCTGGGATGACGGAATGGAAGAAGGTCTTTTCGCGCTCATGGAATAATCTGGATCCGCTGGCCACCCCTGCCCCCACGCCGACCCCGACGCCGGCACCTGCGGCTAAGCCGCCAACCTCGCCTGTTACGAAACCCACTCTGGTCGTGGCCTCACCGGCACCCGCACGTGAAGTGGCCACGCCGACGTGCGAATGCATGGCTTGCAAAACGCGTTTTAACGAACCCGCCAAGTCTCCGAGCGGCTACTCGGTCATCGGCAAAGCCGTGAAGTTCTTCCTGTTTGCGATAGGCGTGCTCATCATAGCCGGAGTCGTCGCGGCTTTCACGTTCGGCTTGGCAACAGCCATGACATCCGAGATTAACTGGTTCATGATGGTCCTCGCTGGCATTATCAATACCGTACTCTTCGTCTTGGCGTTAGGCCTATTCCTAATGTCGATGTTTGAACTATTAGCCTCGTCCGTAACGCACGGACTGTTTCGCTTCACGCCAGAGCGCTGCCCTCATTGTAATTCGACCACTTTTACGAAGAAAGCTTAGCCCGGGAATAGGGCGTAACGATAAAGGCGGGGACGATCGAGGTACGTAGGTCTGTCCGCGAACGGCGGGTTAGGGACAACCCGCCCTACCACGAGGCAGAGAGGCAGTGCTCAAAGGGAGACCGGGGACCGGAGAGTTAGATGGGGGCATTAGGTAGGGCGTGGCGGAGCCGCGCCCGCCGTTGAGCGTCGAGAGAAGAGGATGTCGATGGAGGTTCGTGTGTCTGTCCGCGAACGGACGGCTCGGAGAGCCGTCCCTACCTCGAGGCAGAG
>CAIVYX010000003.1 GCA_903910245.1 uncultured Opitutia bacterium
ACTTACGTTCTTTGTACCCGATGGCTTCGACGATGACCATCCCCAGCAGGATAGGGTAGCTCGAGCGCGAGCTCTGCCCTTGGCCGTAGACGTAATGGGGGTCGGCTGACATGCCTGCCACGATGTTCCTGCTCCCCTCGGGGCGAGCAAGAGCGGATTGACCGTCAGAGGCTCGCGGCGGCCTCTTGGGCGGTCAGGACGGGTGCGAAGCAGGTCTGGCCTACGCAGACGGCGAAGTCGACCGAAGCGGGCTCGGCAATAAGAAAGACGGGCCGATACGGCCGGGCCTGCGGCGCAGTTCGTTCGTCGCCGTTAAGGGCGAGTCGCAGCTCATCCCATCGGCCAGAAGATTTCACGGTCGCGTGGCCGATGGCGAAGCGGGCGATGCCATCCAAGGCATGGGCGACGCCGTTGGGCACGTTCTTGCAGAGGCCTCCGTAGGCGGTGGAAAGATCGGCGAACTCATGCGCCCAGCAGGTGTCCGGGGAAAGCATCTGGATCTGGCCGAAGCCGTGGAGGAGCGAGGAGTTGCCTGCGGGCACGGCATTATCGAACCAGTCCTTCTGGCGGACGGAAAGGTCGTCACGTTCGGCGGACACCACAAAAGAGCCGATGGAATGCGGATCGCCGAAGAGAGTCTGCGATGCCAGCAGCAGGCGCTCGGCCCGGTCGGCGTAAGGATGAGACTGCCCGGGGCGGGCCCAGTGGGTGTAGGCGGCCAAGGCGAGCTCGGCTTCGGCAAGCCAGGCGTAGTCGCACAGGTTGCCATCGAGCGTGACTTTGTCGCCATGCGCGACGGAAAGCAGCTTGGCGCCATCTTCACGGGCGAAGCGTCCCCAGAGGTTGGCTTCGATCTCAATCGCCAGTTTAAGCCAGTCTTTGCGATTCAGAATCCAGCCAGCCTTGGCGAGGTTACCGACCAGCAGGGCGTTCCAGCTGAGTAGGTTTTTATCGTCGCGCGCGGGCTGGGGGCGAAGGTCACGGATCGCGAGGAGCTTGGCCCGCGCGGCGGCGAAGCGTTGCCGTGCTGCGTGGTCACCCTTGAGCTTAGGGATGTTCTTCCCTTCGAAGTTGCCCTTGTCGGACAACCCATAGGCCTGCGCGAAGGCAAAGGCTTCGTCGCCGAGGGCCGTCGCTACTTCCGGCGCGGTCCACACATAGGTGGTGCCTTCGTGATGATCGGTGTCGGCGTCGAGCGAGGCCGCGAATAGACCATTGGCGGTGCGCATCTCGCGGAGCAGCCAATCGATTGTCTCGGTGCAGACGTCGGCGTACAGCGGATCGCGGTAGCGGGCCCAAGCCTCGGCGTAGGTGCCAAGCAGCTGGGCGTTATCGTACAGCATCTTCTCGAAATGGGGCACGGTCCAGTCGCGGTCGACGCAGTAGCGATGGAAGCCACCGCCGACCTGGTCGAAGAGTCCGCCGCGGGCCATGGAGCCGAGCGTGATGGTCAGGACTGCGTCGATGCGCGAGGCGAGGGCGCGGTCGGCTTCGACCGCCGCCGCCCCGCGGAGGCCGAGTAAAAGGTTCAGGGTATGCGGGGTGGGGAACTTCGGCGCCGCGCCGAAGCCACCGAAGGTGTCGTCATGCTGCTCGCAGATCCGGCGGGCGGCGGCTACGAGGTCGTCAGGTGTGGGGGCGCTGCCATCGGCGTCCGGCGCCCGGGTGAGATGCGTGAGGTTCTGCGCGATGGCGTCGGCATTAGCGGCGAGCTCGGACTTGTTGCGATGGTAGAAATCTGACACGCGCATGAGCAACTGTGGCCAAGGGACCTGACTATGCCCGCGGTCCTCGGGCGGAAAATACGTCCCGCCGAAGAAGGGTCGGCCGTCCGGCAGGCAGAAGCAGTTGAGCGGCCAGCCCCCGTGGCCTTGAATCATCTGCACGGCGTCCATCATGAGCTTATCCACTTCGGGGCGTTCCTCGCGGTCGACCTTTATGCAGATGAAATGCTGGTTCATCAGGTCGGCGATCCACGGCTGCTCGAAGGATTCGCGGGCCATGACGTGGCACCAGTGACAGGAGGAGTAGCCGACCGACACTAGGACGGGCTTATCCTTCGCCTTGGCC
>CAIVYX010000004.1 GCA_903910245.1 uncultured Opitutia bacterium
GTCTTGCGGACGTCCTCGAGGTCGATGAAGTCGTCGACCTTGCCGTCGGAGTCGCAGGTGATGTCGACGAGCGTCGCCTGGACCGTCGGGCGTTCGTTAAGGCGATGGATCGGGGCGATCGGGAACAGCTGGTCGAGGGCCCAGTGGTCGAGCAGGGACTGGAAGACTGAGAAGTTGCAGACGTATTGTTCGGCCAGCATCGAGTCGAGGCGGGCGAGTTCGTCCGGGACGTCGGAGGAGTCCTTGAGGTCATCACGAATCTGGCGGCAGATGTCCCAGAAGAGACGGTCGGCGGCGGCGCGTTCTTCGAGGCGGAGGTTGCCGAGGCTAAAACGGGCGTGGGCTTCCTCGCGCTTTTCCTTGGCGTCGTGGTAGCGTTCGAGCGGGTCGAACTTCCGCTTATTCTTGCGGATGGCTTCGAGTTCTTTGACCAGCTGGTGGGTCTTGCCCTTGGAGGTGTCTACCTTGCCGTCGTCGCGAGTGATGCGGTCAACTGCTTCAAAAATCAGGATCGAGTGAGGGGCGACCAGGGCGCGGCCAGATTCCGAGACGATATCCGGGAGCTCCACGTTGCTCTCTTCGCAGATCTGCTTGACGTTAGCGACGACGTCGCGGGCGTAGCCTTCCATGCTGTAGTTCATGGAAGATTCGTAGGCCGAGCGGCTGCCATCGTAATCGATGCCTAGGCCGCCACCGACGTCGAGGAGTCCCATCGGGAAGCCCATGCGCTTCAGTTCGCAGTAGAAGCGGGTCGCTTCGACTACGGCCTTCTTGATCGTTCCGATGTTCGGGACCTGGGAGCCGATGTGGAAGTGGACGAGGCGAAGGGAGTCCTTCATCTTCGCCTTGGCGAGGCGGCCGGCGACCTCGACGATCTCGGAGGCCGTCAGGCCGAACTTGGCGTTCTCACCGGTGCTGTCGGCCCACTTGCCTTCGCCAGCCGTGGTGAGCTTGACGCGCAGGCCGATGTGGGGCTGTACGCCCATGCGGCGGGCGATGCGGATGATGGCGTCGATTTCGGAGAGCTGTTCGACGACGATGATGGTTTGTTTACCGAGGCGGCGACCCATCAGGGCGAGCTCGATGTATTCCTCATCCTTGTAGCCGTTGCAGATGAGGAGGGCCTTGCGGTTCTCCAGAAGGGCAAGGGCGATGATGAGCTCAGGCTTCGAGCCGGCTTCGAGGCCGAAATCGTATTCTTCACCGGCGTCGAGGATTTCTTCGACCACTTCGCGGAGCTGGTTGACCTTGATTGGGAAGACGCCGCGATAGCGACCGTCGTAATCCTCCTCCTTGATGGCGTTGCGGAAGGCTTCGTTGATCTGCGTCACGCGATTGCGGAGCAGGTCTTGGACGCGGATCGTGAGCGGGGGCTTTAGGCCGGAGGCTTCGACTTCCTTGACGATATCCGTGATGCGGATTTTGCGGTGGTCGCCTTTCGGGTGCACGCAAAGGTGGCCCTGAGGGTCCACGGAGAAGTTGTTACCTCCCCATCGTTTGAAGCCGTA
>CAIVYX010000005.1 GCA_903910245.1 uncultured Opitutia bacterium
CCGGGGCGGATACGAATAGCTCTAAGCATGGATTAATTGACGGACCTCAACTTCGGGATGACCCAAGCCGCGACCAGCACGGCGGGAATCCAGGCCGCGATCATTGGCGGCAAGGCGCCGTTCTCGCCGAAGGCGGCGCAGAACGAGGTGAGGAAGTAGAAGGCGAGGAAGAGGCCGAAGGTCTTGGCGACGCCCACCATCGGGCTGATGCGGCCGGCGCCGACCGAGAACGGGATCGCGACGGCAACGACGATCAGACAAATGATCGGCGCGGACAAAATCGAGTGGTAACGCATCGCGTAAGCGGCGTTTTGACCACCTGGGTTAGAGCCGGCTTGGTCGACAAAGCGGGAGACCTCGCGCAGTGAAAGCTTATCCGGATCCTTGGTCGAATAGAACATCACCTCCGGATCGTCGTCGTAATCCGGCAGCGTCAGTTCCTTGAAGCGCGGCTGAGCCATGAGCGAGCCGGTCGCCGAATCGAAGCGCATATCCCGTCCATCGCGGAAGGTCCAGCGCCAGCCCTGCGGTGTCTTGCGGAATTCAGCGAAACGGGCCGTCACGCAACGAATCTCCCGATTCTTCTCGTCGAACGAATGGACGATGACCTCGAAGGCCTGGCCGGTGGAGAGACCGAGATTGGAAATGAGCCAGAGGCGGCGGGCCTTCGCATTCTCGAAGGAGACCGAGGTAGCCTGCCCTTTCGGGATGACCGTGCCGCCTTTGGACTTGAGCGCAGCGAACTGGGCTTCTTCGACGAGGCTATTCTGGGCTTCCAGCGCGTCGGGCACGAGCACGGCGTTAAGGAGGGCCAGAAGACCAGCCAGGCAGAGGCCGGCGGCCCAGAGCGGGGCCGTCAGGCGCCACATACCGATGCCAGCGGCGCGGGCGGCGGAGATCTCGTGATTACGGTTCATCGTCGCGAGGACGAAGATGACCGAGATCAGCAAGGAGATCGGGATAAGCATCGACAGGTTCTTGACCAAACTAAGGGACATGAACTGCAGAATCGTCCCAAAAGACGCGCCCCAGCCTAGGAAGTCAGGAATCCAGTTATACCCCTCGGAAAGCAGCAGCAATCCCATGAAGCTGAGCAGCGAAAGGGCGAAAACCTTGGCCCATTCGGCGAGGATATAGCGATCAAGGATGCGCACTGCCCGGAATGACAACAAGGGCGGGCCTTCCAGCAACCCCAAACCAAGCCCGAGTCCCCGTTTCCGCCGTTTAAATGAGGGATTCCGCCGTGAGGGAAATGGGCTATTAATCAGAGATTGAAACCTCCCCCCTCGGAGACTGTCTCAATCCTGCTAACGTTAATCCCCAGCGGTGGTCTTTCAAGACCGACACCCCCGACCATTCCGCAGTCGGACTCCTCCTGCCAAATTCTCCCCATGCCCCGGATCAGCCTCCTCCTCGCCGCGCTCGTCGTCGCCCTGCCCGTCATCGGCGCCAAGCTCGACTATAACGAGGACGTCCGCCCGATCCTTTCGGAGAACTGCTTCTACTGCCACGGCCCCGACGGCAACAAACGTAAGGCCAAGCTCCGCCTGGACGTCCGCGAAGTGGCGTTACAGAAGAAAGTCTTCGTCCCGGGCGACGCCGACGCGAGCGAACTGGTGAAGCGACTCTTTTCCAAGGATTCAGAGGAAGTCATGCCGCCGCCGGATTCACACCGCACGGTCAGCGCTGCCCAGAAGGAGATCCTCAAGCGCTGGATCGCCGAAGGCGCCGAGTACAAGCCGCACTGGGCGTACGCCACGCCGGTCCGCCCCGCCCTACCCGCCAACGGCGAGACAAACCCTGTCGACGCCTTTGTGGTCGAGAAGCTGACCAAGGCCGGCCTGACGCTCTCGCCCGAAGCCCCCAAGGCCACGCTGCTCCGCCGCTTGTCGCTTGATCTTACCGGCTTACCGCCCACGCCCGAGGAGACCGCTGCGTTCCTCGCCGATGCGAGTCCCGACGCCTATGGCAAGCAGGTCGACCGCTTGATGGCGTCCCCGCACTACGGCGAACGCATGGTATTGCCGTGGCTCGACGCCTCGCGTTATGCGGACAGCAACGGCTTCCAGCAGGACGGCGACACCTTCCAATGGATCTGGCGCGACTGGTTGGTGAAGAACCTCAATGCCGACAAGCCGTTCGACCAGCTCAGTACCGAGATGCTCGCCGGAGACCTGCTCCCGAACGCGACGCTCGACCAGAAGATCGCCACGGCTTTCAATCGTAACCATATTCTCAACGGCGAAGGCGGCAACATCGCCGAGGAACAGCGTTACGTCAGCCTCTTCGACCGCGTCGAGAGCACGACGACCACCTGGCTGGGCATGACGGTCGCTTGCGCGCAGTGCCACGACCACAAGTACGATCCGGTCACTCAAAAGGACTACTACCAATGGATGGATGCGTTCAACCATGTGAAGGAACGCGGCGTGCCCGGTGGCGGCCCCACGCAGACCGGCGGCCGTAGCCGCTTCCGCCTCGACACCACCGTCGTCGAAGCGCCCTCGCCCGAGCAGGCCGCTGAGCTCGCCAAGCTCCAGGCCAACTTCGACGCACTGAATAAGGATTTCTTCCCCCTACAGACCAAGGCCTTCGAAGCCTGGCTCGCCAAGCCGACCAAGGACAAGGGGATGCTGCCCAAGGAACTTGAGGCTCTCCTTGCTCCTGATAAGAGGCGCGTCGCGGCGGAGACGAAGAAACTCCGCGACCATTATAACAAGAACGTCTTCACCGAAGATCGGAAGACCATCCCCGCGATAAAGAAGATCGACCAAGCTAAGGTGCTGCTCGACGGCTACCGCGGCGACGTCCTGCCACGCGTGATGGTGATGGCCGACGACATGCCCCGCGAGACCAACATCCTGGACCGCGGCGCCTACCTCGCGAAGAAGGAGAAAGTCACCTTCGACGCGCCGGGCTTCCTTCCGCCGCTGCCGAAGGACGCCCCGAAGAACCGTCTCGGCCTTGCCCAATGGCTCTTCCGTCCTGAGCATCCGCTGACCGCCCGCGTGCAGGTCAACCGCCAGTGGCAGGAGCTCTTCGGCAAGGGCATCGTGCGCACCTCCGAAGACCTCGGCGTGCAGAGCGACCGCCCCACGCACCAAGATCTGCTTGATTGGCTCTCCGTCGAATTCCGCGAGTCTGGATGGAAGACCAAGGCGCTCCAGAAGATCATCCTCACCAGCAAGACCTACCGCCAGTCCAGCCACGTCACAAAGGAGCAGTTGCAGAAGGATCCGGAAAATAAACTCCTCTCGCACGCCCCACGCCTGCGCCTGCCCTCGATGGTGCTCCGCGACGTCGCCCTGCGTTCCAGCGGCTTGCTGAACGCCCAAGTCGGCGGCGTGCCGGTCTACCCGTATCTGCCTGACAGTCCCTGGGAAAGCCTCGCCATCACGAAGGAGCGCGACTTCACCTACCCGCAGTCGAAAGGCACCGACCTCTATCGTCGTTCGCTCTATACGTTCTGGAGGCGCACCATCGCACCGGTGAACATGTTCGACAGTTCCGCGCGCCAGACCTGCCGCGTCCGCACTGCCGTGACGTCTTCGCCTCTGCACGCCCTCACGATGCTTAATGACCCCACCTGGGTCGAAGCCGCGCGCGTCCTCGCGCAGCGCGTGACCAAAGAGCAGTCGACGGACGAAGCTCGCCTCGCGCGCGCCTTCGCTCTCGTGCTGGGTCGCGCTCCTGCCGGCCAGGAGCCCGCCCTGCTCGCAAAGATGCTCGCCAACCAGCGCGCGGTCTATGCCGCCGACACCAAGGCCGCCGAGTCGCTGCTCTTGATTGGCGAAAGTAAACGCGACCCGAAGCTCCCCCTCGCCGAACACGCGGCGCTCACCGCGACCTGTATCGCTCTCTACAATCTCGACGCCGCTATCACCCGCGACTGAACCCATGGACTTCGAACTCTCTCCCTCTGAATGGCGCGAGCGCCTGACTCGCCGCAGCTTCCTTAGTGCCGGCGTCCAAGGCATCGGCGCCGTTGCCCTCGGCTCCCTCCTCGCCCGCGATGCCAAGGGCGCGAATAATCCCATCGGCGGCCTCCCCGGCCTCCCGCACTTCGCCCCCAAGGC
>CAIVYX010000006.1 GCA_903910245.1 uncultured Opitutia bacterium
ATCACCAAGGCCTCCCTCGAGACCGAGTCCTTCATCTCGGCCGCCTCCTTCCAAGAGACGACCCGAGTCCTGACTGACGCCGCCACGATGGCCAAGCGCGACAACCTTACCGGCTTCAAGGAGAACGTGATCATGGGTCACCTCGTCCCTGCTGGCACAGGTTTGCCTGCATATCGTCGCATTCGCGTCTTCCAGACCCCGACTCCTGCTTAAGCAGAGCATCGAGGATGGGATTCAGCCCCCGCCCGCAAGGGTGGGGGCTTTGTTTTTGGGTGCTTCTTGGCGGTTTGGGGGTTGATACCCCCTCCCGTTTTAACACTCTCTCCACCTAACCCCAAGATACTCCTATGTCCCGCTTCCTCATCGCTGCCTCGGCTCTCACCGCTTCCGCTCTGGTCCAGGGCGCCAACTGGATTCCTTCCTCGCCGCTCGTCCAGATCGGCAACGACTGCGATATCTACTTCGACTCCGCTGCCAGCCTCGAAGTCACCGACAATCTTTACTCCAGCTCCACCAAGACCTCCGCCACAAGCTGGATGGTGACTCCGGGCTTCCTGCTTGAGTACGGCAAGGACTCGGCGCTTTCCGCCACCATTTCGGTCAAGCGTACCTTCGTGAACTTCACGGACAAGACCTTGTCCGACCTCGAGGATTCCCGTGACGCCCTGACCGTCGGTATCCGCTTCGCTGACGGTGGCCCGCTTTCCCTGTCCGTCGACTCTTCCTATCGCGTGACCGCTCGTAACGACGACCTGCAGATGCAGGGTCTCGGCGGCATCCTGGGCGCGACCCTCGTCCGCCAGGCCAGCTATGCGCACTCATTTCGCGCCGACTACAAGCTGACGGAGAAGCTCAGCGTCGGTCTGGGTTACGCGAATTCCTATAATCAATACCTCGACCCGGCGACGACCGGCGCGGCTGGTAGCTATGTCTACAACACCAACACACTGACCGAGCTGAACACGAAGTCTATGCCGCTCAGCTTCGATTACCAGGCCTTCGAGAAGCTCAGTTTTGGTCTGGCCCTGCAGCATGACGTGACGGATTACTCCGCCGCCCCCTACTACAGTCAGGTCGGCACGCCTCGCCCTGCGCTCGCCCATAAGCAGCTCGTGAAGAACTTTGCCGGCCTCACCATGAAGGGACAGCTCACCGAATCCGGTAAGCTCAACGGTAACGTCCGCGTAGGCTACTCGCAGTATCACTTCGATAGCGCCGCCAACGACTCCGACCTATCCTACTCGGTCAACCTGAGCCATCAGCTCTCCGAACGCTTCAGCCAATCACTGACGCTCTCCCGCGACGTCACGGCTTCCTCGACCAATAACCAGATGGCCTCGAAAAACTACACCTACGGCATCGGCTATAACGCCTCCGAGGATCTCAACCTCAACTTCTCGGTCACCAAGAGCGACGTCTTTGCCAGCACCAGCCAGGTCGATACCTACGCCTACACCCTCGGCGCGGATTATAAGTATTCAAAGCACCTGACCTTCCAGGCCAGCTACAGCCTAAATGACTCCACGGCCACCTCCGCGGCTTCGACTTACAAGTCTAATGCCTTTACGCTCTCGGCGGCTTTCCGCTACTGAGGCTCACGTCTCGGCGCACGGTTGAGCAGGACCGGTTGACCGGCAGGCTAGGTCTCCCTATTTTACTTCCATGTCTTCCGTCTTGAAAAGCCTGCTCGGTGCTTTCTGTGCCGTCGTCCTGCTGGCTGCCTGCGCTTCTTCAGGGTCCAGCCCGGCCCCAGACGCCTCCTTCGAGCCTGAGAATGTCCTCACCCTCGGGCGTGGAGCTTCCGACCCGTCCGCTCTGCCTGCTCCCGTCGCGTCCACCCCGGGCGCGACTGATATCGCCGTCGGCGTGCCTATCTCCGGCGCCACCCCGGTCGCCGCTCCCACTGATTATGTCGTGGCGACGCCGACCATCCAGGCTGAGCCTGTCGGCAGCCAGAACAGCTACCGTCTCCGCGCCCGCGACTTCATCCGTATCTTGGTCATCAACGAGCCCGACACGCAGATCGAACGTCGCATCAACTCCGATGGCACGGTGGACATTCCTTTCCTTAAGAAGCTCGTGCCCGTCGCCGGTCTCACGCTCACGCAGGCTCAGGTCGAACTATCGAATCAGTTCCGGGTCTTTTTCAAGAAGCCCCAGGTCACGATCTCGATTGTTACCTACGCCGAGCGTCGCGTCTACGTCTCCGGATATGTCGGCCGGCCCGGTCCAGTATCCATCCCGCCCGAAGAGACGCTCACTCTCGGCCGGGCTCTCTCCATGGCCGGTGGAGTCCTGCCACGCGGCAATCGTTCAGACGTGGCGATTAAGCGTAGTCGCGAAGGCTCCACGTTTGTGATCTCGAAGGACGTCCGCCGCATCGACGACGGCGATGAGCCAGACTTCATCCTTGAGGACGAAGACCAGATCTACGTCCGCGACAGCCGCATCTGATCCCTTTCCATGCCCAATCCGGACCCCTTATCTGACAACCGCCCGCCCGAGCCAGCTCGTGGCGGTAACCGTGGTTATGGTTCCTATGGCAGTTACGGCAACTATGGCGCCGGCAACGGCGGCTACGGTTACGGTAACGGTAACTACGGCGCCTATAACCGAGGTGGAGCAGGGGAGGGCAATCCAATCCAGAACTACCTGATGATGCTCCGAGAGCGTTACTGGTGGATCCTGCTTTCAACCCTCGTCTTCCTCACGCTATCCCTCCTTAACACCTATAACACCGTCCCGGAATACCGTGCCACCGGCCGCCTTCAGGTTTTCCGCCTCGCCCCGAGCATCAACGGTGGTTCCTCCGCCGCCGATGACAACTTCAAGATTGTCTCGAACGACGACTTCTTCACCGCCGTCGAGGTGATGCGTAGCGCCAA
>CAIVYX010000007.1 GCA_903910245.1 uncultured Opitutia bacterium
CGCCTTTGGCGCCGCCGCCGGCCATCCACATGGTGAAGCCGGTGGGGTTGTGGTCGCGACCGTCGCCTTTCTCGGACATCGGGGTGCGGCCGAATTCGCCGCCCCAGACGACGAGTGTGTCTTCGAGCATGCCGCGGGCCTTGAGATCCTTGATCAGCCCAGCGACCGGCTTGTCCATCGAAGCGCAGAGTCCAGAGTGGTTCGATTCAATCTTCGCATGCGCATCCCATTTGGAGCCGGCGCCGTGGTAGATCTGCACGAAGCGGACGCCCTGTTCGACCATGCGGCGGGCGAGCAGGCACAGGCGACCCATGCCTTCGGTGGTCTTGTCGTCGAGTCCGTAGAGCGTGCGGGTGGCTTCGGTCTCACCGGTCAGGTCGACCACGCCAGGCGCTTCGGCCTGCATGCGGGCGGCCATTTCATAGCTGGCCAGGCGGGCACCAAGTTCAGTGCGGTCGGGGTAACGGGCGGCGAAATCCTTGTTCACGCTATTGATCAGCTTAAGCTTCGACTTCTGCAGGTCCGCGGTGACGGCCTCAGGCGTGTTGAGGTGGGGGATCGGCTCGGAGCCCCCGGAGATACGCACGCCTTGAAAGACTGCAGGCATGAAGCCGGCGCCCCAATTGCGCGGTCCATTGATGACGGTGTTCTGATTATCCTGCATCACGATGAACGAGGGCAGGTTGTTGTTCTCGGAGCCGATGCCGTAGTTGATCCACGAGCCGAGCGAGGGCTTACCTGCGAGGATGGAGCCGGTGTTCATCTGGCAGACGCCGGCGGAGTGGTTGATGCCGTCGGCCTTGCAGGAACGGATGACCGCGAGGTCGTCGGAGCAGGACGCGATGTGCGGAATCCAGTCCGAGAACCATTGGCCCGACTGGCCGTGCTGCTTCCATTCGCGCTTCGAGGCGAGCAGGGGGGACTTCGATTCGCCCATCGCGGTGATGACGGAGCCGAAGCTGTCAGGCAGGCGCTGTCCGGCCAGCTTGTTGAGCAGCGGCTTCGGATCGTAGAGGTCCATCTGCGACGGACCGCCTTCCATGAAGAGGAAGATCACGCGCTTCGCGCGCGGCTTGATGAGCCCGACGCCGGGCTGCAGGGGCGTGTCGGCGGCGGGGACGACGATGTCCTTGGCAAGCAGGTCACTGAAGGCCACGGCGCCAAGGCCGAGGCCGGCGCTGAAGAGGAAGTCGCGACGGGAGGAAGTCGCTTCGACGCGATGGCAGCGTGGGTCGTTCATTCGACGTAGAGGAATTCGGAGGAGTTGAGGAGGGCGTGGCAGAGCGCGGCCAGCGGCGTGGCGCCGCTCTTGGTATCAGCGGCCTTGACGGCGCCGACGGCGAGGTCGCGTCCTTTAGAGGAAGAGTCGCGGAGGGTGCCGGTCTTGTTCTCGAAGCGCCAGAAGCCGAGCGTATCGGGACGCAGGTCTTCGTTCGAATAGAGCAAGGCTGGGTCGGCCAGCGCGCCGGCGCTCAGGCGCAGGTCGTCGATGACGCCGTGGAAAGAGCTTTCGCGGTCGGCGCCCTTGCCGCCGATCTGGATCGGCTGGGTCGCGGTGCGTAAGCCCGTGAGGCTCGTGGTGACGCGGTCATGAAGCAGGGGCTCGTCGTCGTTGGCGAGGTCCTTGAGGGTGAAGCTCACTTCGCCCGGCCCATTCTGGTCGGCGTAACGCACGGCCGCGGAGGCGTAATAGGGTTTGTTCATCTCGATCCGCAGGTTCGAGAACTGCACGGCTTCACCGACGGTGCCGCCGAGGAGAGGGCCGTGGGCCTGGAGCACGAGCACGCGCGGGGCTCGGCGGGACTTCAGTCCGGTGACGCCGAACTGCCAGTAGCCGTCAGCCTTGCCCTTGCCGACTTGGGCGGCGATGACGCGCACGGCGCCGGTGTCACTCACGGTGCGGGGCACGATCACTCCCTCGATGGTAAAGCCCTTGGCAAAGTCGGCTTCGGTCGCACCGGGGGCGAGGAACGGCTTGCGATGAGCGGCGTCAAGGTGGGCGCCTTGGCCATCGCGGAAGGGGACTTTCTCCGGCTGGAAGTCATTGGCTAGGGCGGCGGTGACGGCCACCGTGGGCTTCTGCGCTTGGACTTCCTTGAGGAAGGATGCCGCCCGTCGGGCTTCTTCCGCGGAGGGCAGGCGGGCGAAAAGGATTTGATAAAGACGGCGGACCTGGGCGGCTTCGTCGCCCGGAGCTTCCTTGGCCACACGGGCAGCGAGGATTTCGCCCCGCTTGAGCATGAACGGACTGTTGAGCAGGAGCAGCGATTGGATCGGGGTCGTGGTGACGTCGCGGGACGAGGCGCTGCTGAACCACTGCGGCGCGTCGAAGACGTCGGCGAGCGGGTCGCGGTTATTGCGCATGATAAGCGTGAAGATACTGCGGACCGGTTCACCGTAGACAACGCTCGGCCCGGCCTGCTTGTCGGTCTTGAGGTCGCCGCAGGCTGTGAAGATGGCGTCTCGGATCTGCTCGGACTCCAGGCGCTGGGGTTGGAAGCGCCAGAGTAGGGCGTTCTGCGGATCCTTCAGCTGGCCGGCTTGCGGGGCGGGGTGCAACGAAGACCGGCGATAGGCGGCGCTCGTCAGGATGAGGCGATGCATCGCTTTCTGATCCCAGCCTTTGGCCATGAACTCAGCCGAGAGCCAGTCGAGTAGCTCGGGGTGGGAAGGCGGCTCACCGAGGCGGCCGAAGTCGCTCGCGTAAGGCGCCAGTCCGCGGCGGAAGTTGAGCTGCCAGAGGCGGTTCATCGCCAAGCGTGCGGTGAAGGGGTTGGACTTCTCGGTCAGCCAGCGGGCGAGCACGGTGCGGCGCCCAGTAGTGGTACCGTCGGCGGCGGGCGTGATGGCGGCCGGTTCGGCGGGGTAGTTGGCGCTGAGGACGGTGAGGAAGGCGGGCGGGACGATGGTGTTCTTCTTGGGAATCACTGCATCGACGCCTTGCGCGCCGGTCTCACGGACGGTGAGTACAAAGGGTGGATCTTCCGGCTTCTGCTTGTCGTGTTCCGCCAGCTGGCGCTTCAGGTCGGCATGCTTCACGCTGTCGGCGCCCTTGATCGAGCGGTCGAGGCGGGCGTATTCGTAGTCGACCTGCCGCCAGGCGAGCTCGGCGATCTGCTTCTCGTAAGGGGTGCGCTGGGCGTCCGGCTTGGCGATCATCTCCTGGATGTCTTCCGGAAACATCTTCACGGCCTTGTTGGTCGCGTCCACGCGGTATTTCTTCTCGAGCGCGGCGATCTCGTCGCGGATCGTCTTCGTCTCCTTCTCCCAGGCGGCCAGCTTGCGCGCATATTCGCCGGCTTCCTTCGTCGTCCACGCGGCGCGGTTCTCGACGGGCAGGGTGTTGGTGAAGAAACTGCGGAGTGCGAAGTAGTCGCGCTGAAGAATCGGGTCGAACTTATGGTCGTGGCAACGGGCGCACTGCATGCCGGCGCCGAGGAAGACGTCGCCGGTGGTGTCGGTGAGGTCGTTCAGAATGTTCTCCCACTGGCTGCGGGCGTCGCGGTTGTTGTATTCGTAGATCCAGTGACGGAGGTAGCCGAGGGCGGTGAGCGCCTGAGGGTCGCCCGGGAAGAGTTCGTCGCCCGCGATCTGTTCCTGGATGAAGCGGTCGTAGGGCTTGTTGTCGTTGTAGGCCTTGATGACGTAGTCGCGGTAGCGCCAGGCGGTCGGGCGGAAGTCGTCGATGCGGAAGCCGTCGCTGTCGGCGTAGCGCACGAGGTCGAGCCACGCGCGGGCCATGCGCTGGCC
>CAIVYX010000008.1 GCA_903910245.1 uncultured Opitutia bacterium
CGCGACCGAGTGATCGCTTCGCTTGCGAAGTACCACATTCCCTACACCGATGATGAGGCGTCGGATTCGCTGACCACGAAGCTCTCGCAGTTCTACGCTGATCGCACCTTGACTAAGAACCCCATCACCCCCGCCGACCAGGCCGAAGCCTACTTCCTCCTCGTGACCAACCGCCTCAGCAAGACGACCGGACAGGTCATCACCGTAGACGGCGGCCTCCACGAAGCGTTCCTGCGCTGATCCTGTGCGCGTCTCCCTCTTCGCCCCTTGCTTCGTCGACCAGCTGCCCCCCCAGGTAGGCTTGGCGACAGCCAAGGTATTGAAGCGCATCGGAGCCCACGGCCCGAAGGAACTCTATCTAGTGCTCATCGGTTAAGCCCATGCGCCTCGCTGCCTCCCTCAGCCTATCCGTCGCTTTATTCGCGGCACTCGGCGCCGAGGTGAAGCCTTTCAGATGGTCAGGCCAGCTCAACGTCCCTGACCCCACCTCCTGTACGCTCGATGAGGCGGGTAACGTCTACGTGGCGTCTACGACGCGACGGAAAGCCGGCGACCTCGATATCCGCGAGCATTCCATATGGATTCCCGACGACGTCGGCCTGACTTCCCCTCAAGAGAAGCTGGCGTTCTTTCAGCGTGAACTGGCGCCCGGCAAGTTGAAGGCCCCGCGCGGCGGACTCAAGGACCACAACAAGGATGGTTCGATCGACTGGAATGACCTCACGGTCCCGAAGGAGACTATCTATAAGCTCAGCGACTCCGATCGTGACGGTGTCGCTGACAAAATCACGATTTTCGCGGACGGCTTCAACTCGCCCATCTCCGGCATCGCCGCTGGGGTCATGTACTTCGATGGCTGGGTCTACGTCACCGCCATCCCCGACGTCTGGCGTCTCAAGGATACCGACGGTGACGGCGTGGCCGACGTGAAGGAACTCGTCGCCACGGGTTTCGGCAGCCACATCGCCTACGCCGGCCATGACATGCACGGCCTGCGCCTCGGCCCAGACGGCCGCATTTATTGGAGCATCGGTGACAAAGGATTAAACGTCACCAGTAAGGAAGGAAAGAAGTTCACCTATCCCCACCAAGGTGCCGTCGTTCGATGTGAGCCCGACGGAACGAATTTCGAGGTCTTCGCTCACGGCGTGCGCAACATTCAGGAGATCGCCTTCGACGATTTAGGTAACATCATCGGGGTCGACAACGATGCCGACCAACCCAAGGAGCGGGAGCGCCTTGTCTATTTACTCGAAGGCTCCGACTCTGGCTGGCGCAATCAACATCAATACCAGAAGAGCGAAAGTCGTTGGATCAAGGAAAGTATGTGGATGCCGAAAGGTGCGGCCGACCAGCCGCTCTTCATCACCCCGCCGATCGCCAACTACTCAGACGGTCCTGCCGGCTTCCTGCGCGAACCTGGCCACGCCCTGGACGGCGACCTCCGTGGCCGATTCTTTCTCGATCAGTTCCCAAAGGGTAAGATGGACGCCTTTACCTTGGAAACCGATCAAGATTCTTTCCGCCAGACCAACCTCCAAGTCGTCACCAGCGGCATCATGGGCATCGGCATGGCCTGGGGCACCGACGGTCGCGCCTACTTCGCCGACTGGATCGGCGGCTACCCGCTCGACGGCAAAGGTGCGATCTGGCGCTTCGACGTGGCTCCGAACATCGACAAGACGTCCGAGCAGATTCTGTCCAAGCCCTTTTCGGTCGCCGTCCCCAAGGACGAACTGCTGGGGCTGCTAGGTCATCGCGATCAACGCGTGCGTGTGAATGCTTCGATTCGTCTCGATCGCCTAGGAGCCTGGGATGACATGCTCGCCTTGGCCAAGAAACCAGAGGCCACCCGCTTCGCCCGCATCCACGCCATCTGGGGTTACGGCATGGGCGTTCGTCTCGGCAAGGTCGCCGACGTGACCGCGTCATTGGCCTTGCTCGACGACGCCGACAGCGAGATCCGCGTCCAGGCGCTTAAGGTACTGAGCGAGACCAAGCCGAACGGCCACCTTATCGCCAAGGCCGCCGACCAGCTCGCCCACAAAGATTTCCGTGTTCGCATCCAGGCCGGGCTTACCTTGGGCAAACTGGGCGGCAAAGTCCCGTTCGACGCCTTCCTTCAGGACCCCGATGCTGACCTCATCCTGCCTTGGCTTCGTCACGGCCTGGTCAGCGGACTCGCCGGCACGCAATCAGCAGAAGAACTCTTGGCTCAAGCCCAATCCGAATCTGGTGCCAAGGCCACTTTCGCTACGCTGGCGCTCGTTCGGCAGAAATCTCCCTTGCTCGGGAAACTCCTCCATCACGCCAACCCCGATGTCGTCAATGAAGCCGCCCGGGCGATCCATGACGATAAAGGGATCCCTGCCGCCGTTGGCGCCCTAGCCTCAGCCTTCGGGCGACCCACGCTGCCTTTGCAGGCGGCCCGGCGCGCTCTTAACGCCAATTTGCGCCAAGGCGACGAAGCCGCCCTATCCCGACTTCTGGAATGGACGCTGAAGCAGCCGGAAGGCGCTCCGCTCCGCAGCGAAGCATTTAAGGCCTTACTGGCCTTCGACCAGCCTCCGGACCTCGACCTCGTCGACGGTACTGCGAAGCAGTATGCGGCTCGCGACAAGGCCACGATCGCCCGCGTCCTTCAGTTCCGCCAGGCCGACCTGCTCTTGCTCCAGAAACCTGCGGAACGCGCCGCCGTCCTCGAGCTGATGGTGAAATATGAGTTGGACCTGCCCTTCCCGATCCTCCTCGCGCTGGCGGAAGACCTCAAAGCTGCTCCCGGGGTCCGCCTGCAGACGTTGCGCCTGCTTGGACGCAAGTCCATTGAACCCGCCGCGATCATCCGCACGCTCCGCTCTGCCGCGGGTGAAGGTAATCCCTCCGAGGTCCGGATCGAAGTTGTCGACCAGCTCTTTTATCGGGATGCGACCGCGGCCTTGGAAGTCGCTCGCCTAATCATCGATTCAAAGTCGGCCAAGATCCCCGAGAAACAGGCCGTGGTGGCCGCGCTCCGCGGCCGCAATGATGCCAGCTCGGTCAAGCTCTTGCAGGAACTCGTGGACCGCCTTGCCGTTCGCAAGCTCGACGCCGGCCTTAAGTTGGATGTCTACATACTCGCCCGCGAATCTAGTTCGGCCGATGTCGCCGCTGCGCTCAAGAAGTACCTCGCCGTCACTCCTAAAGGTGGCTTGAAGATGGCCTCGCCCGAGATTCCCTACGAACTCCTCACCGAGGGCGGTGACGTGACCCGTGGCAAAGCCATCATTAACGGCCATCTCAGCGCCAATTGTATCGCCTGCCACCGCGTCGACTCTGATGAAGGTAGCGAAGTCGGTCCCAGCCTCAGGAAGGTCGGCGCTGAGCGTACTAAGCTCGAAATCGCCGAATCGATGGTCGAACCCTCTGCCAAGATCGTGCCAGGCTTCGGCATCGAAACCATCGTGCTCAAAGATGGAACGACCCTCGCGGGAAGCGTTACGAAGGAAAGTCCCAAGTCCATCGATGTGAAATTGGCAGACGGTAAGACCCAGAAAGTCTCCATCGCTGTAATTGCCTCACGTGCCCCTCCAATCTCCGTGATGCCGCCCATGCTGGGCATCCTTACGCCCGAAGAGATTCGCGACGTGGTTGCCTACCTTGCTGGACTGAAACCGAAGACAGCCAAGGCCCCCAAGACGAAGAAATAGGCTCTGCGGGGTTGAGTCGGTCACGGGATGATGTGATAAAGCGCCATGCTGCTTCGCCTACTGCTGCTTACCCCGCTGCTGGCCTTTGCCCAACCATCCCTCGTTGCTGATTGGCAGAAGCAGTACGATGCATGGTATTGGCCCGCCCAGATGGCCCGACCGGAGAATGTCCGCTGGTCTGATTCGGGTCGTCTGATGCTCTACTCTTCGCGCGAGAGCTCAGGACAGGCCTGGAAACTGGCGGATTGCGTAACGGGGCAGGTCCGGCCGGCGTTTGACCATGAGAAAGTGGCGGCAGCTTTGATCGAACTTACCAAGAACAAGGTGACATCGAAGAAATGGCCGTTCACCCGAGTCATTGCACTGGACGACGGACGCGTGCGTCTCGAATCCGACACCGAAGCCTGGGTCGTCGAAGCCAATCAAAGGCTTACCCCATCGCAACCGGGCAAGAAGACCGACGACGCGACGCCTGAGAAATCCAGCAAAGGTCCCGGCGAATCCAAGCGCCTGTCGTCGTCGAAGGTTCGCGCCGAATCTCCGACCGGCGAACACAAGGTGGAACTCCGCGGCGGTGACGTCGTCCTGATCGACCTTAAGAAAGCCAACACCGAGACCCGGCTCACCCAAGACGGCATCGAGGGCAAGGACGGATGGGTCGGCCCGGTCAGCTGGTCGCCCGATGGTAGGCATTTCGCTCTCTGGCGCGAACGCACGGTCCCGGTTCGCCAATACCTCGTCACGGATTCCGTGAAGGAGACCAAGAAGCCGATGTCCTACGACAAGCCAGGAGACGATCGCACGGAACGCATTCCTTGGGTCTTCTCGGTCGACGGAAAATCTTCCGGCCGCCCATCGACCGACGTACTCCCGCTTTCACATACGACCGACCGTCTCGATTGGTCGGCCGACTCCAAGCGCCTGCTTTCCGAATTCATCAAGCGGGGCTTCACTGGACACGGCATCATCGAATATGACAGCGATCGTCGTTCTTGGCGCCGTCTGCTCACCGAAGAAGACCCTAAATTCGTCCACACCTACGCGACGCGCTACCGTTACGACTTGAATGAGGGCCGCACGCTCTGGCTTTCGGAACGCAGCGGCTGGCTCCAGCTGTACTTGGTTGACCTGAAATCCGGGAAGACGCTGGCCGCCGTCACTTCAGGCCCTTGGGTGATGAAAGAAGTCATCAAGGTCGACGAAAAAGAAGGCGCGATAACCTTCATCGCCCTTGGCCGCATTCCTGGGGAGAACCCCTACCACCAACATTTCTGCAAGGTCGGCCTAGATGGACGAGGCTTCGTCGATTTAACCCCTTCTGTCGGCCACCATGAAGCAATCTTCTCACCCGATCGACGCACCCTCATCGACATATCTTCCCGCGTCGACCAAGCGCCTACCTATACCCTTCGCAGCGGCATCGACGGGCGTGCCATCGCCACCCTGGCCTCTGGGGACCTCAACCCCCTGAAGAAGGCTGGCTGGACGCCCGCCATGCCCTTCGTCGCCAAGGATCGCGACGGTAAGACGGATATTTGGGGCGTCGTCACGCGCCCATACCCTTTCGACTCCAAGAAGAAATATCCGGTCATCGAGAATATCTACGCCGGCCCACATGGCTCCTTCGCTCCGCGATCCTTCAATTGGTGGCATCGAAATCACCGTGAGCTGTCCATGCTCGGCTTCTACGTCGTCCAAATGGACGGTCGTGGCACCAGCAACCGCGGCAAGGAGTTCCATCAAGTCAGCTGGCGCAACCTCAAGGACGGCGGTTTCCCGGACCGTATCGCCTGGATCAAGGCCCTCGCCAAGTTCGAACCCAACATGGACATCTCCCGCGTTGGAATCTACGGCGGTTCCGCCGGTGGCCAGAACACCGCCCACGCCTTGCTGTTGCACGGCGAATTCTACAAGGCCGGCGCGGCCGACTGTGGCTGTTACGATAATCGTATCGATAAGCTCTGGTGGAACGAGCAGTGGCTAGGCTACCCGGTCGGGCCTTGGTACGAGGAGAACTCGTGCGCGCGTTACGCTGCCAACCTCCGCGGGCGGCTCTTCCTTTCCGTCGGTGAAGCCGACACCAACGTCGACGTGAAATGCAGCTACGATTTCCGCGACGCCTTGCTCGCCGCAGGCAAGAAAGACCAGTTCGAGTTCCACGTCGTCTCGGGGGCCAATCATGGGGCCGGCGAGTCCAACGAGATGCGCGAGAAACGTGCACGTTTCTTCGAGTCCGCCCTCGGTAAGCCCCTCCCCCTCTGAACATGTCCAACCCTCATCCTGGCCTGATTGAACTCAAGCTTAACAACGTTGGCCAGCTATTCAACACCATGGACCCTTCGCCGTTCCATGAGCGTGATCTCGACCATGATGCCGAAGAGTTCATCCTCAGTTGGGCGCGCGAACATGAAAGGGATTCGGACCTCCGCATTCGCATCGTGCTTCGCCAACCCGAAGATGCGGAATCCGCGCGTTTGGTCAGAGAATCGATCCAGCATTATTTCGGCTATCGCGCCCGCATCGCTCGCCGCGACCTCGGCGATCTTTTCCGCGAAGGTCGCACGGCGCTACTTATCGGCCTGCTCTTCCTAGCGGCCACCCTCATCTTACGGGACCTGATCGCCCCAGGGTATCGACTGGGTGATTTCCTCCGCGAAGGCCTAACGATCTGCGGCTGGGTCGGCCTCTGGAAGCCCATCGACATCCACCTGTACCGTTGGTGGCCCCTGCAGGCCCACGGGAGGCTCTTAACGAGGCTTTCGGGCTGCCCTGTCGAGGTCGTCTTTGAGGCCTAAGAGGTGGCCGCCGCGAGCTCAATAGGTCGAGTGCGGAGTGGGAAATAACGAATTTTTTACGATGAGGCATTGACTGAGAGGGGGGGCTGCCCCAATCCCAACCTTTCGCATGCAGAATTTCGCGAGCCAGTGCCTGGACCAGACCAAGGCCCTCCTCAAACTCAACTTCAACTCCCTTTCAGCCGATGGCACTGTCGTGCCAGTCGAAGGAGAGGTTTCTCGGGCCGATGAGCCTGGCCACGCCGCCCTCGCCTTTGGGGAATACTTCCGCGCCACTGGGGAACTCCACCTCGACCGTCAGAATATCGCCGAGATTGTCGCCCGGACGATCACCGCCCAGGTCCGCATCAGTAAAGGCTCCGACAACGGCATGGCCTTCGCCTGCCTCGGACTCCTCGCGTTTGGCCCGACCCGCGAACGTAACCCGGTCTGGGAAATCCTCGACGAAGCCACCCGCGCCCTCATCGACGAGCGTCTCGCCATCGAAAATGACCATCATGATCACGTCCAGGCCTTCGATATCGCCAAGGCTGTTTGCCGCTTCTCCTTTGGTCTTACCAAGAAGGACGAGACCGGCCCGCTGGTCGATCGTTTCATGGATCGTATCGCCGCCGCCTCTACAGGTGGATTTCAAGACGAAGCATCCAAGGGCGCCCACGCCGACAACTTTGGTGGTGCCTTCGATCTGTATGGCGTCGTCTCCCTGATTTTCATCCGCCAGTCGCTCCAGTTGCACGCCAACATTCAGCTGCGCGACTCCAAGCTGCCTAAGCTGCGCTCGCTGGCCGAGAAATATATCCGCGTCATCATGGACACCGTCCGCGAAGACGGGCTGGGCTGGTCTTATGGTCGTGGTATCGGCGCCTACGGTCAGATGCACTGCATCACCTTACTCCTGCAGGCCCTGCGCGACCGCTGGGTGCCGGTCGATAAGGAACCGCTGGCACGTGACCTGGTCCGTCGTCTTTACGCTAATTTCTTTACGACCTTCTTCGACACCGAACACGGGCTAATCATTGTCCGCGATGCCGAGCGCGACACTATTCCGGGCCATACGACCCGCATGGCCAACTTCGATGCCGCTCGTTATCTCTCCCAGTGGTCGCGCCTCGCCAAGACCATTGGCGGCGACCTCGAAGTCGTCAGGCCAGCCAACCGTCTGGCAGTTTGTCGCTTCTTCTCTTTCGACAAGTCCCCGCGCAAGGAACAGGGCCTGCTCTCCTATCAGGATCCAGCTTCTGGTCTGCACATCATCTTGCCGTTGGTATCTTCCGGTTCGCACCGCTTCTCGGATTCACTGGCCTTCCCGCACATGCCTGGCGTCTTCGACTGGCCGTCCAATCAGCAGACCAGCCCATTCATTCCGGAATTTACCATCGCTGGTAAGGTCTACACGCCCTCCTTCTACGGAAAAAATGCCCAGGTCGCCATGGGCATCAAGGCTGGCACGTACCACTTCCGTTACGACCAGCCTGACCTGATTGACCGCGATGAGAAGATTTCCACCAACATCGCCTCCTTGAAGGTGGATTGGGAATTCAATGGGGGCCGCATCGTCGCCCGCTATACCCTGACTGCCAAGTCCGCTGTCATGCTCGAGGATTTCCGCCTGGTGCTCCCGATCGCCTCCACGCATTCACGCATGACTCCAGGCAACTCCCTCGTGCTCGGCGCCGAGTCCCATCGCTGCGAAGTGATCAAGGACGACTTCCATGCTACCTGGGCTGAGACCAAAGTCGTGAGCGATAGCCCCAAGCACCGTACCTGTTGGGGTAAAGTCCACTTCTACCAGACCTTGCAGCGGGACAAGTCGATGCCCTTACGCGCCGGCATGACCTACGCCTTTGAAATCGCCTACCAGCCCCACATCGTGCGGGCCGGGGACGCGGCTTGAGGTCGGTTTCCCCGTCCGGCTAGCCTTCGGGGTTGTCCTAGGCCGTTACCGTGCCCTATTCCTAGGGTATCTTTTCATGCCCAGTCCGTTCTACATCACCACGGCCATCGACTACGCCAACGGTTCGCCGCACCTCGGCCATGCGTATGAGAAAGTCCTCACCGACGTGATCTCGCGCCATATGCGCATGAGCGGCCGTAAGGTGCACTTTCTCACCGGTCTGGACGAGCACGGCCAGAAGGTCCAGCAGACCGCCCTTAAGCGTGGCGTTGAACCCCAGGTCCTCGTCGATGAGATTGCCTCGGTCTTTAAGGGCATGCTCGCCGACCTGAATATCTCGCACGACGATTATATCCGCACGACCGAACCGCGTCACCAGAAGATCGTGCAGCAGTTCCTGCAGAAGCTCTTCGACCAAGGCCTGATTTATAAGGGGCAGAAGACCGACTGGTACTCCACCCGCCAGGAACAGTTCCTCACCGACAAAGATCGCGCCCCGGACGGATCCTGGCCCGAGATCTACGGCGAGGTCACGCAGACGACCGAGGAGAACTACTACTTCAAGCTTTCCCAGTTTCAGTCCTGGCTCGTCGAGCACATCAAGTCGCACCCCGACTTCATCACGCCGCGCTTCCGCCAGAACCAAGTCCTCGAGTTCCTGAAGGAGCCGATGAATGACCTCTGCATCTCGCGTCCGAAGTCCCGCCTGACCTGGGGTATTGAGCTCCCTTTCGATACCGCCTTCGTCACCTACGTCTGGTTCGATGCGCTGACCAACTACTACTCTGCCGTCGTCGACAAGGGGCTCTGGCCCGCCGACGTCCACGTCATCGGTAAGGACATCCTGTCGCCGCCCCACGCCGTTTACTGGCCCTGCATGCTCAAGGCCCTCGGTATCGAGCCGCCGCGCCAGCTGCTGGTCCACGGCTGGTGGACCGTCAATAACCAGAAGGCTTCCAAGAGTTCCGGCAACGCCACCAACACCCTCGGCTTCGCCGCCTCCCACGGCGCCGACGCTTTCCGCTTCTACCTGTGCCGAGAGATGGTGGTCGGACAGGATGCAGACTTCTCGACGACCACTTTCGAAAACCGCTACAAGGCGGACCTCGGCAACAATCTCGGCAATCTCGTCAACCGACTCCTCAACATGGTCGGCCGTAATTATGGCGGTTCGATCCCGGCTGCCGCGGCCGACGAAGATCTCGAAAAGAACCTCCGGCAGCTCTGGAGCGTTTCCATCAAGAAGTACGACGAGTCGTTTGCCGAATACCAGGTCAGCCACGCCCTCGAAGCCCTCTGGGTCTTCATCAGCGCCATGAACGCATACATCGAGGCCCGGGCGCCCTGGAAACTGGCCAAGTCCACTGACGTCGCCGATCGCGCTCGCCTCGATTCCTGCCTCGCGCATGTGGCGGAAGGCCTTCGCTTGGTCGGCACAATCCTCACTCCGGTGATGCCGGCCACCTGCGACAAGTTGCTGACCAACATCGGTCGCCCCGTCGCTACCCATTTCGAAGGCCAGCTGACTTGGTCCGCTGCCTGCACGGGCTCAAAGGTCGCTGAAAAGTGCATCCTTTTCCCGCCGATTGAGGCTCCGGCCGAAACTCCTTCGGCCTGATTGGACAATTCCCGCGGAGACCTTACCTTCCCGGCTGTGGATTCCGTCAAGACCATCGACGAAGTTGCCTTGTTGGCCGATGCTGAAAAACGCGCCGGCGGTGAAGGGTTTGTCAGCTACACCTTTCCGACGCCCGAACTCGATCCGCTGGCGGTGTTAGAGACGCTGAACGAACCGACGCCGCGTGGGTATTTCGAAAATCCTTCGCGTAAGCGTTCCCACGCGGCCGGCGCGCCGCTTCGCCAATGGGCGGGACGTGGTGACCAGCGCTTCGTCGAAGCCGACAGATGGCTTCGCGCACTCGATGCCAGCCTGACCTGCGTCGGCCCGCGCCCACGCGTCATCGCGACGTTCCCCTTCTACCCCGGCAGCGACACCGATGGCGCGCAGGCCAAACTCTTCCTGCCTAGCTGGCAGGTCGTCAGCGAAGATGGCCTGACGACGGTCACCCTCTGCGAACTGGCTGCCCCGGGTTGTGCCGCCCGACTGGCCATCCGCGCAGAAAGCTTCCGCAAGTTCAGCTACCGCTCCAATCCCCCACCCCCTCGCGCACCCGTCCCGACAGTCCTTTCGGAAGTCGGCGGATCATGGTTCCCGTCCGCGGTCGTCCGCGCGACCGAGTTGATCAAGGAAGGTTCGTTCGAGAAGATTGTCCTGTCACGCGCCTTCGATTGGCGCCGAGCCGAGCCCTTCAGCATCTACGCGACGTTACACCGCCTGCGTCGCGGCAATCCGCAGTGCCACACTTTCCTCGTCGACGAGGCCGACGGCGCGTTTGTCGGTGCCACGCCCGAGACGCTACTTTCCCTCTTCGACGGCGCCGTCCGCTCGGAATCCGTTGCCGGCACGACCCGGCGCGGCGAATCAGCCTCTGAAGACGCCAGCCTGGCTGAAGCCCTCCTGTCGAGCGAAAAGGATCTCCGCGAACATAGCGCCGTTACCGCCTCGATCCTGCGACGCTTGCGCATGGTCGGCGTGCTGGCCGCGACCTCGCGTAACGCCGAACTCCTGCGTCTGGGCAACGTGATGCATCTCCGCACGCCGATCGAAGGTACCATGCCCATCGACCGTCGCTTCCTCGAGGTCGCCGGAGAACTTCACCCGACCCCCGCCGTCGGCGGTAAGCCGCGCGCCATGGCCCTTCCGTTCATCCCCGGATTCGAACCCCACCAGCGTGGCCTCTACACCGGTGCCGTCGGCTGGGTTCGTTCGGATGGTGCCTCAGGCAAGCTCTTCGTCGCCCTTCGCTGTGCCCGGCTCAAAGGTTCCGAAGCCCGCGCCTTTGCCGGCGCCGGTATCGTAGCCGGCTCAAATCCTGATGCTGAGTCGACGGAAACAGAGATGAAGCTACGGACAATCCTGGAAGCGTTGTTCTAAGAATGAAGGTCGTTCTCCAACGCGTGCTCTCGGCTTCCGTGTCCGTGGAGGGAACCACCACCGGCAAAATCGGCCCTGGCTACCTCCTGCTTGTCGGCTTGGCCGCCGGCGATGACGCCGCCACCGTCCGCAGGTTGGCTGCGGATGTCTCTAAGGCCCGACTGATGCCCGACGATCAAGGCAAGATGGGCGTCAATCTTCGTGACGTCGGCGGACAGGCCTTAGCCGTGAGCCAGTTTACTTTGCTGGCCGATTTCTCCAGAGGAAATCGACCGTCGTTCAATGGCGCCGCCAAGCCAGAAGTCGCCAAAGCGCTGTTCGACTTGTTCGTCCAAGAACTTTCCATCCTCCTCGATCAGCCCGTGCCGACCGGAGTCTTTGGAGCCGACATGCAGGTCGAACTCGTGAACGACGGCCCAGTGACGGTGGTACTTGAATAGTTTAGGCTTAACCTCTGACCCCGTCATCGCTACGTCTGGAGGCCGCCCATGCTTTCCGTCCGCATCATACCTTGTCTCGACGTCCATGGCGGACGCGTGGTCAAGGGCGTCAAGTTCGAGGAACTGCGTGATGCCGGCGACCCTGTCGCCGTCGCGGCGGCCTATGAGAAGCAAGGAGCCGACGAGCTTGTCTTCCTGGATATCACCGCTTCCAGCGACGAACGACGCACCATGGTCGACGTAGTTGAACGGACAGCTGACCAGGTCTTCATGCCGCTCACCGTCGGCGGTGGCCTTCGTTCCGTTGAAGACATCCGCACGATGCTCAATGCCGGCGCCGATAAGGTCTCCCTCAATACCTCTGCGATTAAGGACCCCGACCTCATCCTACAGTCTGCACGTAGGTTCGGCAGCCAGTGTATCGTGGTGGCGATTGACGCGAAGAACGTCGGCCCGGGTAAATGGGAGGTCTTCACCCACGGCGGTCGCAACGCCACGGGACTCGACGCCATCGAATGGGCCCGCAAGGCCCACTCCCTCGGCGCCGGCGAGATCCTTCTGACCAGCATGGATCGCGACGGCACTGCTGCCGGTTACGACATCCCGCTCAATCTTGCCGTCTCTTCGGCCGTCGAAGTCCCCGTGATCGCCTCAGGCGGCGCCGGTAACCTCAACCACATGGCTGACGTCTTGAAGCAGGGCGGCGCCAGCGCGGTCCTCGCCGCCAGCATCTTCCACTTCGGCACCTATACCGTCCGGCAGGCCAAGGAGCACCTCCGTGCCGCTGGTTTGCCCGTCCGGCTTTAAGCGAGGGGAGTCGGGACGGCTTTCGGCATCACCAGGATTTTATCGAGGCGGTGGCCATCCATGTCCACGACTTCGAAGATATAGCCTAAGGCCTCGACGCGGTCGCCTTCAGCCGGAATACGGCCAAGGGTGCGCATGATGAAGCCAGAGATCGCGGTGAAGCGGCCGGAGCCTTCGCCCGGGAATCGACCAATAATACCCGTAGCTTCCCGGAAATCGTCTAGCGAGACAACCGCATCAACGACCCAGCTACCATCATCACGGCGGCGGATTGGCTTGGGTTGAGCAATCGGCGAACCTTCGTTCGGAAGCTCGCCGACGACCGATTCAAGCACATCGTTCAAGGAGACGACGCCGCGGACTCGGCCAAACTCGTCCGTGACCAGTGCGATATGAATCTTATCCTTGCGAAACATCTCCAGCAACTGCGTCCCCGTGCAGTTGGTCGCTACGGTCGGAGGCTCGGTGAGCAAGTCCTTGATCGAGGCGGTACCGACGAGTGAGAGGTTGGCCCAGAGACGTTTCACCGAAACGACGCCCAGCGGACGGTCTGGCGAACCTCGATAGACCGGAAACCAGGTGTGGCCCGAGGCCACGACCTTGCGCCAATTGACTTCGTCCGTGTCTTCAAGGTTAAGCCAGACGACGCGATTACTCGGCGTCATGAGACGCTCGGCGGTCACTAGGTCAAGGGATAAGGCTCCGTGCACCATGCGATGCTCCGCCGCGTGAAGCACGCCGGAAGCCATGCCTTGATCGACCATCATGCGCAACTCATCTTCGGACATTGTGTCTTCAGGTGTACGCTTACGACCGAAGAGGCGCAGAATAATATCGGCGAAGAAACCCAGAGTGCTGACCAGTGGCGAGGCGAGAAACGAGACCGCGATCATCGGTCGGGACAGCATCACCGCCAAGCTTTCCGGATTAGAGAGCCCGATTCGCTTGGGCACGATTTCAGCCAAGACGATGGTCAACGAACCAATCACGAAAGAGACCCCCGTGCGGGAGATGCCGTCCGCATTATCGTGCAGCCACGCCCAATTGCTGGCCTCAAGGTAGGGTTTGATATGCGCCGCCAGCGGCGCACCGCCGAAGGTTGCCGCGATGATACTCCCGAAAGTCAGTCCGACCTGGACGGTAGAGAGGAACTTAGAGGGGTTGGCGAGGAGCTCTAAGGCCGCCTTCGCCCCCTTGCTACCATCTTCGGCCAGACGGGTCAGCCGACGACGGTTAGAGGAGACGAGCGCCATTTCCGAAAGCTCGAAAATACCAATGGTGGCCCAACAGGCTAATATGACGAACAATTCCACGAAAACAGGCCTAGGGACGACGCGACCATCAGTCAAATCCGCTTGTTCACATCCTCCCTCCCCCTACGTTCTATCCCTTAATGGCGACCCATTTCGAGGCAATCATCGTCGGCAGCGGCATCGGCGGGCTGAGTTTCGCGCTCAACCTCGCGCAACGCGGCCATTCCGTCGCCATCGTGACAAAGAAGACGAGCTCGGAATCGAACACGAACTGGGCCCAAGGCGGCATCGCCTGTGTCACCGATAAGACCGACGACTTCCAAAGCCACGCGAAGGACACCCTGACGGCCGGCGATGGCCTCTGCGACGTGGATGCCGTGAAGCATATCATCGAATCCGGCCCAGCCCGTGTCGCCGAACTCATCGCCTGGGGTGTCGAATTCGAGAACGGCACCGACGGCCGCCCCGATCTGGGACGCGAAGGCGGACATTCTCAGCGCCGCATCCTGCATGCCCGCGATATGACCGGGCGCGCCATTGAATCCGCGCTGCTCCGTGCCATCGCCCGCTCACCAAAGGTGGTGATGCTCGAGCACCACCTCGCCATTGACCTCATCACTCGCGCCAAGCTCGGAGCGTGCCCAATCGGCGCCGGCGATGACCGCGTCCTTGGGCTCCACGTGCTCAACACCAAGGCTGGCCGGGTCGAGACACTTTCGGCCGACGCCGTGGTCCTAGCTACCGGTGGCACCGGACAAGTCTACCAGTTCACGACCAATCCCGACATCGCTACCGGCGATGGCATCGCGATGGCTTACCGTGCTGGCGCCGAAGTGCGCGATATGGAGATGGTCCAGTTCCATCCGACCGCGCTCAAGGCTCCTGACGGAAGCCGTGCGCTGATCTCCGAAGCCGTCCGTGGCGAAGGCGCCATCCTGCGCGACGTATCTATGCGGGCGTTCATGAAGGACTTCCACCCGCTGGGTGACCTGGCTCCTCGTGACATCGTGGCCCGCGCCATCGACTCAGTCATGAAACGTGACGGCGCGCCGCACGTTTTGCTAGACGCCACTCAAGTGGCCAAAGGCCACTTCGCCGAACGCTTCCCGCATATCCACGCCACTTGCCTCAAGGCCGGCTTCGATCTCACCAAGCAGCCGGTCCCGGTGGTTCCCGCCGCGCATTATCTCTGTGGCGGTATCGCCACGGACCTCCGAGGTCAGACATCATTACCGGGCCTTTTCGCCGTCGGTGAAGTCGCCTGCACCGGCCTGCATGGCGCCAATCGCTTGGCTTCCAACTCACTACTTGAAGCGGTGGTACTCGCCCATGACGGCGCCGCCGCCGCTCACGATGAAATCATCAGCAAGCTCGCCCTATCGTCGCCCCTGCCTGCCTGGATTGATGGATCGGCCGGCGATCCCGATGAACGCGTGGTGCTCACCCACAACTGGGATGAGCTCCGTCGCACGATGTGGGACTATGTCGGCATCGTCCGTTCCACCAAGCGTCTCCAACGCGCACGCACGCGTATCGGCACTCTTTCGGATGAGGTCCGGGAATATTACTGGAACTTCCGCGTCGAGCCTCGTCTGCTCGAACTCCGTAACCTAATCCAGGTGGCCGAACTCATTATCGACTGCGCTTTGCAGCGTCGGGAGAGCCGCGGCTTGCATTTCACGCTCGATTACCCGGCTAAGCTGGCCGAAGCGCGCCACACTTCCGTGCGGCGACCCCAAGGTCGTCCATGAAGATAGGTATCGTTGGAACGGGAGCTCTCGGAGGATGGTATGCCGCGCTGCTCGCGGAGGCCGGACACGAAGTACACTGCCTTGCCCGGAGTGATTTCGATATTATCCAGCAGAACGGACTCACCATCCGGAACAAGAGTCAGGAAAGAATCGTGCGGGTCGCCTCCGCCTCGCCTGACGCCGCTTCAATCGGTCCATGCGATCATATCGTCGTCACGATAAAATCGACCTCGAATCATGCCCTCCCGGCGCTCGTGACCCCGCTGCTTGGCCCAGCCACGGTCGTCGTGACCCTCCAGAACGGCATGGGCAACGTCGAGGCTTTGGCCAAGCTGCTTCCCGTCGAGCGCATCGTCGCCGGCCTCTGCTTCGTGTGTATCAACCGCCTCGCCCCGGCCGTAATCGACACGACTCTCGCCGGTTACGTCCGGATGGCCGCCGCCACCGGCCCCATCAACTCTGCCGTCGAAACCTGCGTGGCCATTTTTTCAGGAGCCAGCGTGGATTGCCAGGCGGAGACTTCGCTCGAGTCCGTCCTCTGGAAGAAGCTTTGTTGGAATATCCCATTCAACGGACTCTCCATCGCGGGTGGCAGTATCACGACTGACCTAATCCTCGCTAACCCTGCGCTAAATGAGCGGGCCCACCTTCTCATGAAGGAGGTACAAGCGGCGGCTAGCGCCCGTGGCCATAGTTTCGAGGACACTCATATTAAACGTCAGTTCGTGGTCACGGTCGGGATGGGTCCCTATCGTCCCTCCAGTCTCATCGACTTCATGGAGGGCCGGGAGGTCGAAGTGGAGGGCATCTGGGGCGAACCGCTTCGACGCGGTCTCGCCGCTGGTGTGAAGATGCCGGAGACCGCAAAGCTGGTCGCCGAGATCAAGGCACGCATCGCCGCACGCAAGTAAGGCTTCAACGTCCGAGCATCCCTACCCCCTCACGAACGAGGTCGGCGATACGCTCCTTGGACAGTAAGCTGGCTTGCGCATCAGAGATTACAAGAAACGAGCCCAGCACCCTGCCGCTCCGGTCCACCAAGGTCAGGCGAAGCGAAACCTTGCCGACGGGAATGCCGGCGCTCACCGGACGCGCGTACCAAGCGGCGTACAGGATCGCATCCGCTCCGGCCGGCTCCGTGGCCGCCACATATCCGCGGGACTGGAGCACCCGGACCGATGTGTCATGGATGACGTCGCCGCAAAGGGCGAGGGCTGGCGAGGGGGCGCCGATGGCTTCCTGGACATAGACGCTTCGCACCAGGACAGGCGGGGCGTCCGGACCGACGCAGCCGGCCAGACCGAGCACAAGGCAGCCCAGTAAGCGGCGGGTCACCTGCCTGAATCGGTGCATAACTTGTTTATTACCCGTTCTCGCTCCGGGACAAGCAGGGACATGATGGGACCTGTTGACCTTTGGGGTCAGCAACACTCCCCTTCACGCAATGGCCCGCGTCCAAGCCGTCACCTTCGACCTAGCAGGCACCCTGCTCTTCCCGCACCCCTCGGTCGGTGCCGTGTATGCGGCCTGTGCGAAGCGACATGGCATCGAAATTGAAGCCGCCGTCCTGGACGCGTCATTCCCGCTGGCGCTCAAGGGCGGCCCGAAGAACGCCAAGCCCGAAGTATTCTGGAAGGAAGTCGTCCAGCGTTGCTTTGGCCCAGCGCTTCCAGCTTCCAAGATCGATCCGGTCTTCAAGGAGTGCTGGGACGCGTTCGCTCGACCAGAATCCTGGCGTATGGCTGCTGGTTCGCTCCAGGCGATTTCCGCTATCCGTTTCCTCGGCGTGAAAGTCGGGGTACTTTCCAACGCGGATGCTCGCATGCGTAACGTGCTCGAAGGCCATGGGCTGACGCGACACCTGGATGGCATCTTCCTGTCCGGAGAATCCGGACACTCCAAGCCTGACCCTAAGGCTTTTGGTCAGGCTGCCCGTGCGCTCGGCAGCTCGGTCTCCGGCTTGGTGCACTTCGGCGACAGTCCGACGGAAGACGGCGAAGGGGCCCGGGATGCTGGAGCCACCGGAGTGGTCGTCGGCGGTGCGCATGCGCCGGATCGCTGCCTGCGCAACGAGAAGATTTCCGAATCACCCTACGCGATTCGGGCCTTGCTCACCGAAGGTAAGCTCAAGGGGAAGTTTTCGCGTACCGTGCAGAACCTTTTGGCGAACCTCCGCGGCCTGCCTGAAGACCGCGGTCGCTCCACTGACCGCGCGATGAAGACAATCGACGACGCGGTGCTCGATGCCTTCAAGAAGCTCCGACTGGACAAACCCGTACCGGAGACGGCCATCGTGGCCCATTGGCTGGAACTACTCCCGCTCAAGCTGGCCAGACGTTCCGCCCCGCTCCGCGTGCTCGAAGGCGGCAAACTCGTCGTCCAATGCGAGAACTCCGTGATTAAATCGGAAATCCGCTTCCACGAGCGGGCGATGCTGGCCAAGATTAGGCTGCTGCGCGGATGTCAGGAGGTCAGGACGATCAGCTTCGTGAACGCCTGATCAGTTCGACATTGGCTCGAAGGGCTTCTGGAATACGTCCTTAAATTCGTAGACTTCCTTGAAGTCCTCAAGATTGTCCTCGGGCGAGCGACCGAACATTCCGGTCTCGATGATATTAAAGACGATGTTGCCGACGTCGGCCGACTTCCGGAGACCCCAGTTATGGAGGAGCGGATAAGACATCGGACCGTAGGTTTCGAGCACGTGCTGACGGAACCCTTCGAGTAACTGCGGACCGCTGACGTGCCGGTTCGTAGTACTCTTGCCCTTCTTCGGTTCACCGTGCGTAAGCTTCTGGGCGAGGTCGAGCCCGAGACGAACCACGTCATAAGCCTGGGGCTGATAACGGGGGTCCTTCTGGCGGATGATGCGGACAGCTTCGTCGAAATCCATGATCAGAGTTTGGCGAGTTCGGAGAGCAGGCGGGCGTTCTGCGCTTCGGTACCAACAGTCAGGCGGAGCCAGCCCGTCATGCCGTAACCGCGGAGCGGCCGCACGATCACCCCGGACTTCTGCAGGAGGGTGAAAACCTCCTCGGCCTTTGGGATCTGCACAGCGAGGAAGTTGGCTTTGCCATCGATATAGGCGAAGCCGAGCTGCTTGAGGCCGGCGGACAGCTGCGCGATACCGGCGTCGTTTACTTCGCGGGTGCGACGAACAAATGCTTCGTCATCGAGGGCGGCTTCGGCGGCGGCAAGCGCTGGGAGATTCACGTTAAACGGCTGACGGACGCGATTGAGGAGGCCGCAGACGTCAACTGAACCCAGCAGGTACCCGACGCGTAGCCCGGCAAGTCCATAGGCCTTGGAGAAGGTGCGGGAAAGCACGACCTTGCGACCCGACTGCATGAGCGGGCGCAGATCGGCGGAAGTTTCGAGGTATTCCGTGTAGGCCTCGTCGAGGCAGAAGATTACGTCCTCCGGCAAGGAAGCGGCGAAGGCGAGGATATCGGCCGGATCGTCGGTTCCGCCGGTCGGATTATTCGGACTAGCCAGGAAGACGATCCGGGTCTTCGGGGTGACCGCGGCGCGCATGGCCTTGAGGTCATGGCGATAGCCCGGCATCGGCACTTCGACCGGTGTCGCACCGAAGAGCATCGTTGCGAGCTTGTAGACGATGAAGGCTTGCGAACCGAATACCACCTCGTCGCCCGGGCGAAGGAAAGTCTGCGCAAGCATGATCATCACCTCGTTCGAACCGTTGCCGATGACGAAATTACCCGGCTCCAGCGACCATTTCTTTGCTAATTTCTCGCGCAGGAAGGTGCAGGCGCCATCGGGATAAAGGTGACAATGTTCGAGAGCCTTGCGGGCGGCGGCCAAACCAAGGGGCGAAGGGCCCAGGGGGTTCTCATTAGAGGCAAGCTTGATGACGGCCGCGGGATCTAGGCCGAACTCACGGGCAACGACCTCGATGGGACGGCCGGCCTCGTAGACGGGCTGGGTGAGCACAGGACGATTGGCTAGGTCTGAATAGGAAGCCATGAATGAAGTAACCAATGTGACTGTTGGTGCAATTGGCAAGCGAGAGCGATCGCCCTCCCCGCTTGCCACTGGCACTACCGAGGCTTAAGCGTGCACCATGAAACTCGTCGTCACCGGCGCCTCCGGATTCCTTGGTCGCGAGGTCTGTCTCGCCGCCTTGCGACGCGGACACGAAGTCCTGGCGCTGGGCGGGACCCGCGCGCCGACGATCCCGGGCGTGGCGCAGGCGCGGGCGTTCGACCTCTGCTCCGAGGCCGCCCTCGAAGCCCTGGTGCTCGAAGAGTTCCCTCAAGCCGTCGTGCATTGCGCCGCCCTGCCGACGATCGAAGCCTGCCTGGCTGACCCCACGCGCGCCAAGGTACTCAACTCCGACGTCCCGAAAAAGTTCGCGCAGCTGTGCTTCCACCTCGGCGCCAAACTTGTCCACCTTTCGACCGACACCGTCTTTGACGGCATCGCGGGCAGCTATCAGCCCACCGACCAACCCGCCCCCCTTAACCTCTATGGGGAGACCAAGGCGGCCGCCGAAGTCGAAGTCCTGCGTTACGGCCGGGAACATGCCGCCGTGCTGCGCACCTCGCCGATTATTGGCAACTCGGTCAGCGGCGACCGCGGATTACATGAACGACTGTTCGCCTCCTGGAAGGAAGGCAAGGCGACCACTTTATTCACCGACGAGATTCGCCAGCCTGTCGAGGTGTCGAACCTCGCGGACGTCACCATTGAACTTTGCGAACGCAGCAACCTCTCGGGGCTCTATCACTGGGCAGGCACCGAAGCCATGAGCCGGCACGAGATTGGCGTCCGGATCGCCCGGCATTTTGGACTTAATGCCGATGCACTCGTGCGATCAATCAGCCGCGCAGAAGTGCCCTCCGCTGCCGCCCGTCCACGTGACCTCAGCCTGCGCCTACACCCATTGGCCGGAAAGCTTCGCACCCAGGCCCAATCCTTCGACGAACAACTCGCGTCACTCCGTATTCCTCGCGGCAGTGAAGAATGGTACGAGAAAGAGACTGGCCGAAAGGTCGTGCGTCGGATGGAAAAAGGCGTAGACTTCTGAGGATGGACGTTCTCCCGCGTCAAGCCGCCGACGCCGTCGCCAACATGGCGGCGGACCTTTTGCTCTTGGAGTCCTATCCTGCGCCCAAGAACATACGCTTCCGCGCCTATGCCTGGTCGGCCCCCGCCTTCACTTTCGGGGTATCGCAGTCGTGGGCCAAATACCGCGAAATCGTGCCCGCCCGCTACCCCCTCGTCCGACGTAGCACCGGCGGCGGTCTGGTTTCGCACCTAGATGATTGGACGTTCGCCTTGGTAATTCCGGACGGACACCCTCTTTTTAAGGCTGATGCGATGGCCAGCTATGCCGCCGTGCATGAAGCCCTACTCCAGGCACTCCTGCTCCAAGGTCAGCCGGTGCAGCTGGCACCCATGCCCTCGGGCACCCGTGACTTCCAATCGCCGGACGATTGCGCCCGGCGCGCCGAACCTAATGATCTCGTTCGCAGCGATGACGGTCGCAAGGTGGCCGGTGCTGCCCAGAAACGCACCCGGAGCGGCCTCCTGATCGAAGGCTACATCTGGCGCCCCTTTCTGTCCGACTGCGATTGGGGCCGCTTTGAGAAGGACTTCGTTCAGACGCTCAGCGCAGTGCTGAAAAGCCCGGCTGTTTCCGTACCCGAACCGACCTATCATCAGTTCGACCACGAAGGGACCTGGGCAAAGTTCGCCTCCCGGGATTGGAACGAACGAATCTAAGCGAAGAGATCGAGCTCAGGGCCGGCTTCCTTGGCCTTTGGCTTAGGCGTAGCGGGCTTTTTGGGCTCCAGAGAGGGCGAGGGCACTCCGGCCATCGGTAAGGCCTTAGCGGGCAACCCTGAGCCAGCCTCAAGCCCTCCAAGGATCTCACGGGCACGCTGGACGACCGCCGGAGGCATGCCGGCCAACCGGGCGACCTGGATGCCGTAAGAACGGTCAGCCGCACCCGGGACCACCCTGCGGACAAAGACAATCTCGTCCTTCCACTCTTTGACGGCGACGGACCAATTACGCAGCCGCTGCATGGAGTCGGCAAGTTTGGTCAGTTCGTGATAGTGGGTAGCGAAAAGGGTTCGCGGTCCAGCTTCGGCGCCGCCGTGGAGATGCTCGGCCACGGCCCAAGCGATGCTGATACCGTCATAGGTGCTTGTACCGCGACCGATTTCGTCCAGCACCACCAAAGAACGCGTCGTGGCGTTATTCAGGATATTGGCGGTCTCGTTCATCTCGACCATGAAGGTCGAGTTGCCCCGCGAAAGTTCATCAGAAGCGCCGACGCGACAAAAGATCCGATCGACGAGGCCAATGCGTGCAGAAGCGGCCGGCACCCAGCAACCGAGATGGGCGAGCATGGCGATGAGTGCGACCTGACGGATGTAGGTCGACTTGCCGGCCATGTTCGGTCCGGTGAGTAAGGCGATCTGCTCGCCTGTGCTACTCAGGCGGGTATCATTGGGGACGAACGAACCCGCGCCCGGACGAGATTGCAGCATCCGCTCCACGACAGGATGGCGGCCTTGCTCAATCTCCAGCGCGTCGCTGTCATCGACGATGGGTTTGGTCCAGTTTGCTTCGCGGGCGAGTTCGGCCCAGCCGCGGACGATATCGACCTCGGCGACCGCCTGCGCGGTGGCCAACAAAGACTCCGTGCGGGCAATGACTCCAGCGAGCAGGGTCTGGAAGAGTTCGGTCTCGCGGGCGAGCGCCTGTTCGTCAGCGCGCAGGACTTCGCGTTCTTTGGTCCGTAGTTCTTCGGTGGTGAAGCGCTCGGCATTCACCATGGTTTGCTTGCGGATATAATCGGCGGGTACCGCCGCGAGATTGGCCTTAGTGATTTCGATGGCGTAGCCGAAGGCGCCGTTGTAACGGACCTTTAGGGACTTGATGCCAGTCCGGTGCTGCTCGTTGCGCTCGAACTCGGCGATCCAACCCTTACTGTCGGAGGCAAGCGAGCGGAGTCGATCGAGTTCGGCGTCGAAACCTGCGCGAAGCGCCCCACCTTCGCTCAGATCGACGGGAAGTTCATCGCCTAAGGCGGACTCGAGCCTTGCGAGGAGTTCTGGCTCGGGATTGATGCGGCCGGCCTGTTCGGCGAGCGCTCCTCCCGGAAGAGCCAGCAGTTCTTCCCGGATCGGAGGAAGGGAGCGAAGCGTATCGCGGACACCGCCCAGTTCGCGCGGATTTCGGAGGCGGTTCTGCAAGCGAGCGAGGATGCGGGCGATATCGCGGACACCACGCAGCGCTTCACCGACGCGGGAGGAGGCGCCAGGATGCTTAAAGAATTCGCCGACGGCGTTCTGGCGTTGGGCGATCGTGGCGAGGTCGGTCGAGGGCTCGGCCAGCCAGAGCGCCAGCAAACGGGCTCCCGAGGGAGTCTCCGTCCGGTCAATCGTCTCGAGCAGCGAACCTTCGCGAGAGCCATTGGAAGATACGAAGAGTTCGAGGTTACGGGAAGAGGCCGCATCCAGCAGGACGGACGAACCCAGCTTAGTCTCAATCAGGCGGAAAAGATTCTTCGGACGGTCGCAGAGCGAATCGGTGACATAACCCAGGACGGCGCCCGCCACGCCCAAGGCGGGATGTTCTTCGGTCAGACCAAAACCCGCGAGGCCATGGACCGAGAGGGTCTGGGCGACGAGCCGAGCGCCGGCGGTACCATCAAAGTTCCATCCAGGTAGACGGGAGACCGCCCTCCCCTGCAGGAAGACCTCAAGCGCTTCACGATGTTCAGCGGGAGGCTCGAGTCCCTCCGGGAGGATAATCTCCCGCGGAGAGACCGAGTGAAGCAAAGGGAGCAAGCGCGCGGGAGAGGCATCTGTTGCTAGCCGAAAATCGGCCGTCGAGACATCCAGCCAAGAAGCATGCCAGCCCTGCTTGTCCCAAGAGATAGCCGCCAGATAGTTTCCCCGACGTGAATCGAGCTGCGAATCTTCAAGCGCCGTACCAGGAGTCAGGATGCGGGTCAGGCCTCGGCGGACTAGCTTACCGGCGACCGGCGCCTCGAGCTGATCGCAGATGGCGACTTTCCAGCCAGCCGCCAGGAGACGGTTTACGTAGGCGGGAGCGGCATGGTGCGGCAAGCCGGCCATCGGCGTCTCGTGACGCTTCGTGAGCGTCAGCCCTAAGACCTTGGCGGCCACCACGGCATCCTCACCGAAGACCTCATAGAAGTCGCCTAGGCGAAAAAACAAGACCGTTCCCGGGGAGAGTTTCTCACGAAACTCGCGGTACTGACTCTGCATCGGGGTTTCTTTTTCCACTGCGAGCAGGGAAACTCTCCGCAAACGTGTGCGCAAGAACGGACTGCCCTCCCCCCGCCCCCGAGGGGCGGTAAGTTGCTCACATCAGCTGGGCGGCCAGCTCAGACAGGGCGCTACGGACGCCACTGATCAATCGCACATTGGCGATGATAGCATGGCCCTTCATGCGCTCATGGGTGTGAATCAGCCCGTTGGACTTACCGTCGAGGTAAGGGGTATCGACCTGATCCAAGTCGCCGATGAGGACGACCTTGGAGCCTTCCCCGATTCGCGTGATGACCGTCTTAGCTTCGTGCGGGGTCATGTTCTGGGCCTCGTCGACGATCATGAAGGCATGGCCAATCGAGCGACCGCGGATAAAGGTCATCGCTTCGATTTCGATGAGACCCGAGTCGATGAGCCACTGATAGGGCTTACGGGGCTGACTAACGGCCTGAAACTGCGAACCGAAGATCGGCTGCGGCGCTTTCATCGCCTGGGCCTTCTTCTGTCGACGTTGCGAATCGGTGGCCACTGCCTCCTTGGCCAACGGCATGGGCGCGGAGTTTCCGTTCTTCGAGAAGAGGACCTCAAGGTTGTCGAAGTAAGGTTGGATGTAAGGCGAAAGTTTTTCCTCCTTGGTGCCGGGAAGCGCACCGATGTCCTTACCGATCTGCACGACCGGACGGGAAACGTAGAGCTTCTTGTAAGGTGAGAAATCGCTGAGCACCTGCGAGAGCGCGGCGGCGATGGAAAGAAAAGTCTTCCCGGTGCCGGCACGACCGAAGCAGGTGACGAGACGGATCTCGGGATTAAGGAGAGCGTCGAGGAAGATCCATTGCTCAAAGTTCTTGGGGATGACGCGCATGCCGCGGGGCATCTGGAGCCCTTTACGAGCACCGCTGTCCGAAGACATGAACTCACGATAGAGTCCGAGGGGAACGAAAGCGCCTTCGCCAACGTGGCGAGCCGGCTCAGTCCACGAGTCGGACGTGAACATCACGTATTCATTCAAGATGAGGGGCGGCTCTTCCTTGACCTTCACCTGTACCTGGCCGAGTTCGCGGAAATCGCGCATGGCTGCGGCAGTCACCTTGATGGTGCGGTATTCACCCTCGTCGCTGGTCTCAACGCGGTCGTTACGATAATCTTGGACATCCACCCCGAGGGCTTGGGCCTTGAGCGCCATGCAGGCGTCCTTGGTGACGAGGATCACCGGACCCTTCGAGGTGTCGCGCATGTAGATCGCGGAGGCGATGATGCGATGGTCTGGGGCGTCGACCTGCATGAACACGGCGCGGACTCGTTCGGCCTTGGCTCCGTTGAAGTGGTCGCGGATGAGCGACTCATTGATGACGATGCGGAGTTCACCGCCGTCGCGAAGCTTCGCGTGCAGGGCACCGGGTTTCGTCGGGTCGCCATCCACAATCTCCTTTAATGGACGATTCTCAAAGAGACTTCGGATCGATCGATTAACCCTTCGCGCACTGGCGCCAAGTTGACCTTGCTGGGTCTTCAGACGATCGAGCTCAGACAAGACCTCGACAGGCACAGCGACAATGTGCTCGTCGAACTTGAACAAGGACTCGGGATCGTGAATTAGTACGTTGGTGTCCAGGACGTAAGTCTTTTTCACATCTCCTCACGTGACCAAAATTGGAGAGAGCGCAATCCGTAAAAATTATTTCGTGACGTCCATTGCGCTTAGGTATTCCCAACTATAGATACCTGTACGATGTCCGTCGCTGAACTCTAAAGTGACGGCATAGTTGCCGACGCGACTCAATCCGGTGACGACGACTCCGGGGAATCTTCGAGGCCCGTCGCCACCCCAACGCTGCCCGAGGATGTCGACCTCACCCATGTTCTCGGCGCTCGGAGAAAGCTCACGAAGAAGTTCGGCCCGGAGGCATTGCTCACGGCCATCTTCCCAGGTGATGGCAACGAAATCACCGATAATCTGAAGGTCTCGCGGCGGCCGCATAGCCCCAAAGTGCGGTCTGTCGACGCGGTGGCAAGCAGGGAGCGGACGGCGGGACGACCTTGACTCCCCGGACCTGGTCGGGACTGTAATCGAACTATGGCAGGCGTAGGCAAACTCCTCAAACAGGCCCAGAAGATGCAACGTGGCATCGCTGAGGCCCAACATCAGCTCACTGCGGAGAGACTCGACGTCTCCCATGGCGGCGGCGCGATCAAGATCACGGTCAACGGCCATGGGCTGGTCCTCGCCCTGTCAATCGACCCCGAGTTCATCAAGGAGGACAAGGCGATGGTCGAGCAGTCCCTCGTCGCCGCCCTGCAGGAAGCATCGGCCAAGGCTCGGGAACTCCACGAGGCCACGATGTCGAAGGCTACGGCCGGCTTCTCCCTGCCCGGGATGTGATCGCTCGTGACTCCCTCTTTCGACAAGGTTCGCCAACTCCTTAAGATGCTTCCGGGCATGGGGCATCGCTCCGCCGAACGCATCGCCTTGCACCTTCTGGTCGAAAGACCCGGCAAGCTCGCTCCCCTGCTTGAATCCCTGCAGGCTGCCGCCTCGGCGGTCCGAAGGTGTGCCCGCTGCGGAAGCCTCGCCGAGGCCGAACTTTGCCCGATCTGCCTCGAACCCAAGCGGGAGCCCGGGTCGATCTGCGTCGTCGAACAAGTGCCCGACCTAATGGCCATCGAGCGCTCTGCAGCCTATCGTGGTACCTATCACGTTCTGCATGGTCGCCTGTCTCCGATCAACGGCGTCGGACCCGATCAGCTTAACCTAGGTAGCTTCGAACAGCGGCTTAAGGACGAACCGATCACAGAGGTCGTCCTGGCTCTGGGCAACGACATCGAAGGCGAAGCGACCTGCCACTATATCAGCGAAGCAATCCATGCGGTCCGCCCCACGATCAAGATCTCCCGCATCGGCTTCGGCCTACCCAGCGGCAGCGGCCTGACTTTCGCCGATCCGGCCACGCTGCGCAGCGCGCTGGAGGGACGTCGAGATGTCGCCAACTGATTCGTCCATAGCCTACCCGGCCGAAGCGGAGGCCTTCTGGGTTGGCCAAGCAGAACTAGTATCGGAAAAGGTCGGTGATGAAGCCCTCGAGCGCATGACACCCGCCGTGGCGCACCTTTCGGATCTCTTTACAACCGAGCGTCCCGATAAGAAATTCCCCGACTACTTCGCCGACCCCCGCCTGCTCGCGGCCTATGGCGTGTTCTTCCTGCCCCAGAGCTTCACTCGCACTTCCATCGCGCTGGCCCAGACCTGTGGACTGCGTGGCTGGAAACCTTCCAGCCAAGTCCCGGAGATCCTCGATCTTGGTTCCGGCCCTGGGTCTTGCGGTGTTGCGGCGGCCTATCGGCTCCGCCAAGCCGGCCTCAAAAAGATCACCCTACACGGCGTGGACAAGTCGCCGAGCGCCTTGGCTTCGATGGAATCCTTCGCCCGGGCGACCCTCGGTGAGGACGTCGAGACGAAGACCCGCATCGGTGACGCGTCCCGACCGGAGACCTGGCCAGAAGGCCCCTTTGACCTCATCGTCGCTGGGTTCGTGATGAACGAGATGCCTCAACTCGACCACGCCGCCCTGCTTCGCTGGTTCGGCGAACTCAAGGCTCGGCTCGCCCCGGGCGGACTCATCCTGATCCTCGAACCCGCCTTACGGATCACCGCCGAGCGATTGCAGAAACTCAGCGACGACGTGGCAGCCGGAGAAATGACCCGCATCGCGCCCGAACTCGATGCCCTGCCCGACCCGCAGCTCGGTCCAGGGGAACACTGGAGCCATGAAACGCGTGCTTGGGAAGCTCCGGCCTCGACCGCATTCGTCAACCGCCACCTTCATCGGGATCTGCGCGAAGTGCGCTTTTCTTTCGCCGCTTTCTCAGCCGCACCCCTGACGCCGCTTCCGCCCGGATTGAGCCGACTAATATCCGACGTCCAAATCATCAAGGGCCTCCTTCGTTTCATTACCATCCGCGACGGCGCAATCGAATCAGTCGAAGTCCCGACACGCGGCCTCTCTAAACATGAGGTCAAGAAGCTGGCCGCAACCTTCGGACGAGGGGATATTGTCCGGCATCCTCACCCGGCCTCGCCAAAATTACGCTTGGCCAATCATGAAGAATTAAGGGTGTTTTGGACGCCCGAAGCACCTCAGGTACCATAATGTCACAATGTCGGCAGGGCATTTGTTTGCCTGTCTACTCCGACCAGGATTTGCTCCAAGCAGTCTTTCACACCTGACTCCCTTCCCTCCTTATCTCCATGTTTAATCGCGAACTCAGTTGGCTAAGCTTCGATCGTCGAGTCCTCGAACTCGCCGAAGACAACTCCGTCCCCCTGCTCGAACGTGTCCGCTTTCTCTCGATCGTCAGTTCGAATCTCGACGAATTCTTCGAGATCCGTGTCGCAGGTATTATGCAGCAGGAGGAGTCCGCCAGCCATCCAGCGACCAAGGAGTTCCTCGCCTCTGTCTTGCAACGCACCCGCGACTTGGTCCAAGCCCAGCAACTTTGCTGGAAGCAGAAATTACTGCCTGCGCTCTCGGCTCACGGCATCGAAGTCCTCGCCCGCGAGCAAATTGGCGATAGCGCCCGGAACGACCTTTCCCCCCGTTTCGATCGCGACATCCTGCCCGCGCTGACCCCGTTGGCCATCGATCCTTCGCACCCGTTCCCGGTCCTGACCAACAAAGGGCTATACCTCCTGGCCCTGCTTCGTGATCCGGCTTCGGGCGAGCTGCGCCGGGCAGTCGTTCCCGTGCCGCGGATCTTACCGCGTATCCTCGGCCTCTCGGACCGCAAGAGCTTCACCTTCCTCAGCCAAGTCATTCAGCTGTTCATCCACCGGCTCTTCCCCGGACTCGAACTCCAGGGCTCCTGGGCCTTCCGCATCACGCGCAACAGCGATCTCTACGTCGACGAAGAAGAAGCCGTCAACTTGCTCGAAGCCATCGAAGACGAGATTCGCAATCTGCGTAAAGGGGCGCCTGTTCGGCTGGAAATCGAAGCCGACGTCCCCGAAGGCGAGATGCAGTGGCTCCTGAATTCCATCAATCTTACCTCCGACAACGCGTTCCGCATCCCTGGTCCGGTCAACATGCTCCGCCTCGGAAGCCTGATCGACATGCTCGGTCGACCCGAACTTCTTTACCCCAGTTTCGTATCGGTGATTCCTCCCGAGTGCGCGGAACCGACCAAACTCTACGAACGCATCGCCGAGCATGACATCATTCTACACCATCCATACGAATCCTTCTCGCCAGTCGTCGATTTCATCCGCCAAGCCGCCAAGGATGAGACAGTGGTGGCGATTAAACTGACCCTTTACCGTACCAGCGGGGACTCGCCCGTGGTCGAAGCACTCAAGGAAGCGGCTCGCAACGGCAAGCAGGTCACCGCGCTGGTCGAACTCCGCGCCCGCTTCGACGAATTGAACAACATCGAGTGGGCCCGCCAGCTCGAGGAGGCCGGCGCCCATGTCGTTTACGGCCTCGCTGGCCTCAAGACCCATTGCAAAGCGTGTCTCGTCGTGCGCCAGGAAAAGGATGGCCTCCGGCGCTACGCCCACCTCGGCACCGGAAATTATAACCCAAAGACCGCCCGCATCTACACCGACTTCTCCTTGCTCACCTGCGACGAAGAAATCACGGCTGATGTCGGCCTACTCTTCAACGTCCTGACTGGCAACCTCGCCGGCCCCAAGTTCAAACACCTCCTCATCGCCCCCTTCGACTTAGCGCGACGCATCGTGGAACTCATCAAGGCCGAGACTGCTAACGCCAAGGCCGGCAAGCCCGCGACAATCTTTGCCAAGGTCAATAGCCTTGTAGACCCTGAGGTCATCAACGCCCTATACGAAGCATCCCAAGCGGGCGTCCGCATCGAACTCGTGGTCCGTGGCATCTGCTGCCTCAAGCCTGGCATCGCCGGTAAGAGTGATCATATCCGCGTCCGCAGCTTCCTTGGTCGCTTCCTCGAACACAGCCGACTGTTCCGCTTCGAGAACGCCGAGGCGCAGCCCATCCTACTCATGGGCAGCGCTGACTGGATGCCTCGAAATTTCCAACGTCGTATCGAATGCGTCTTCCCTTTACGCTCCGCCCACGTGCGTCGTCGCATCGAAGAAGAAATCCTCGCCGTCTATCGCGACCGTCAAGGGGATGCCAAGGCTCTTACCGGCGACGGTGAGTACGTCAGCTGCGAGCCCATGGGACGACTCGCACCGGGAGTGCAGGATACTTTCCTGCAGCTGGCAGCCAAGGCCGCTCAAGCTCGCCTCAGCGAACAGACGGAGAAATAGAAGGCCCTAGGCAGATTCGCTCGACGGCCGCATTGAAGCAGTCCGCATCGCCAAGAATCTCCACCTCGAGGCGGACGAACATCAGCGGAATGGGCGGGCGGAAGCGCGCCTGCAGGCGGACCGCATCCTTTTCCGTCGTGACGATCATCTCGGCCTTGGCCTGCATGGCTTGATCGAGGACCTCGTCGAGATCTTCGTCCACGAAAGCGTGGTGATCGAGGAAGCGACGGTTGGCGACGATCTTCGCTCCATGGTTGATCAAGATTTCCTCGAAGCGCTCCGGGGTCGCGATGCCAGAGAAGGCCGCGACCCGGCGACCTTTGAGATCCGTCATCGGGAGGCGCTTAGGTCCGTCGACTTCGACGAGTTCGCAAGCACGGTGCGAGCAGGCGATGATCTCGGCCTTGGCATTGTGCCGACGAATGAGGCTGACGAGAGCCGGATCAGGCGGGCCAACGGACTTTGTCACGAAGACGTAGGAAGCTCGGCTCAGGTTGGAAATCGGCTCACGCAGGACACCGCGCGGAAGCAAGGAGCCGTTACCAAATGGGTCGCGGCTGTCGACGAGGAGCAGATTAATCTGGCCGCGCAGCGGAAGGTACTGGAGACCGTCGTCGAGCAGGATCGTGTCCACGCCGAAGCGCCGGAGTGCGAACCGGCCTCCCTCGACTCGGTCGCGGTCGACGATGACGATGACGCCTTCGCCACAGAGATTCTGCGCGAGCATGTAAGGCTCGTCACCGGCCTCATCCGGGCCGACCAGGACCGACTTGCCGTCGGACACCACGAGCGGATCGGGGCGACTGCCCTGGGTCAGCCAGCGCCAGAATCGCTTCAGCATCGAATCGGAAGTTCCTTTATAGCCGCGGGAAAGGATGGCGACTTTGCGTCCGCGCGCCGTGAGCACGCGCGCCATCTTGAGCACGATGGGGGTCTTCCCAGTGCCACCGACAGTGAGATTACCCACGACCACGACCTTGCAACCGAGGGGTGTATCGCGAAAAAGCCGGTTACGATAGAGCCAGAGGCGCAGGCGGACTAAGACCTCAAAAATCCATGAAAGGACCTTCAGGAAGGCTCCCAGCAAGGCCGCCCCGGGGCCCTTGCGACGCTCGTAGACTACGTCTACGGCATAGCTGGCCACGACCTCTCCCAGGGAGGAAAAGAACCCTCGGTGCTTCGCGGACATGGACGAATTGATGCAAAGTTGTTTGACGAAGGCAACCATCCCGATTGAGAAGGACGACCCAGCGCCATGCTCGTACACCTGTTGCGCACCAAACTTCTCCGAGCCGAGGTCACCGCGGCCCGGCTCGATTACGAGGGC
>CAIVYX010000009.1 GCA_903910245.1 uncultured Opitutia bacterium
ACGCGACAAGGGACTTCGGATTCAGGACGGCCTTGGTCTCCTGGTAGAGGTAGCACTTATTAGCGGAGCCTCCGCCCTTGGCGACGAAGAGGAACTCGAACTTCGACCCGCTCACGGCGGCGATATCAATCTGCGCCGGGAGATTCGTGCCGGTGTTCTTCTCGGTATAGAGGTCGAGTGGGGCGAGCTGCGAGTAACGCAGGTTGTTCTGCGCGTAGGCCTGATAGACGCCGAGCGAGAGCGCTTCGGCATCGTCGCCGCCGGTCCAGACCTGCTGACCCTTCTTGGCGGTGATGGCCGCGGTACCGGTGTCTTGACAGAACGGGAGCACGCCCTTCGCGGCGACCTCGGCATTGCGGAGCATCGCGAGCGCGACGGTGCGGTCGTTGTCACTGGCTTCCTTGTCCGCCAGAATCGCAGCCACCTGCTCGAGGTGCTCGGTCCGGAGGTAAAAGTTGATGTCATGCAGCGCCTGATTGGCGAGCAGCGTGAGGGCCTCCGGGGCAACCTTGAGGACGGGCTGGCCGGCGAACTCCGTGACGGAGACATGCTCCTTGGTGAGCAGGCGATACTTCGTGGTATCGGGGCCCAGCGGGAAAAGTTCCTGGTAATGGAAAGGAGAAGCCATCGCTGTTACCATACGGCAGGCCGCCCTACCCGCAAACGGAAACAGGTCAGCGCGCGGCCATCTGCGCCGGCGCACCGATCCGCACCTCGCCGAGGACCGCCCCTTCGGGCACATCGACCGAGACCAAGGCCAGGCCGACATCTCCGGCCGCCGAACGCACGGTGCCAAGGACCTTCCCTTCCGGCGACTTGAGCTCCTGACCGACGGAGACGGCCCCGGACACCTGACGAAGGATGCGCCGCAGCGAACCCATCGACTGGATGCGGGCCATGACTTCTTGGCCGAGGTAACAGCCCTTGTTATAACTAACCCACGCCTCGAGCCCACACTCCTGCGGAAATTCATTGGCGCCGCAATCAGCCGGCACGGCCGGCACGCCAGCGGCGACGCGCAACGCGTCGAGCTCGGCGAGCGTGGCAGGCTCACCGGGGGCGACAGCGCCGACCGGCGTGAGCACATCCCAGGCGGCGACGCCGTAACGCCGCGTCGCGTAGGCCTTCGCACCGGCGGCAGAGGGCTCTACGCCCCAGACAATCCACTTCTGCCAAAGCGCGGACTCGTCTACCGCGACGACATCGTCGGCGATGACATTCGCGGTCAGGATGGCAATAAGTTCAGCGGCACCTAGATGCGGGCATAGTAAGAGAAAAGACCCGTCAGCTTCCTTCGCGATGACCGTGTGTGCGAGCACCCGGCCCTTGCGATTGAGCCAAAGAGCGTCGGTGAGCGCGACGCCACGGAGATCCGCCGAACACTGCCCTTGAAGGAAAGCCGCCGCATCCTCGCCCGTCACCCGGACGACCGCGGTGTCAGCTTTGGCGCAACGCAGAGACATCAGAGGACCTTCCAAAGAAGGGCGAGGCCATGCAGGACGAGGTTCGCGTAGATCGCGGCCATCACGTCATCAAGCACGATACCAAAGCCTCCGGGCAGTTTCTCGAGCGCCTTGATGCCGAAAGGTTTCGCGATGTCGAAGAGCCGGAACAACAGGAAGCCGAGGAGAATAAAAAGCAGGCCCGTCTTCGTCCCGCCGTGCATCGCTGGGCCCATCGGGTTGAAGAGATAAACCAACGGCATCGCCACGAATTCATCCATGTTCACTTCTTGCGGATCCTTCTTACCAATAATCGCCGCCGCGACGCCACAGAGCACGATGCCCATGACCACAACCAACGAGTCGAAGATCAACTCATGGTACCATCCTTTATTGTAAGCCAAGCGCACGACGAGCGCCCACCATAAGACCCCGACCGCAGAACCCCACGTACCCGGCGCCTTGAGTCGTCCGAGCGGACCGAGCGTCGCGATCTGGACGATCATGAAGCCAGACCCGGCAGATGACGACGATGCCGGATGAGGTAACTGGCACCCGAGACCACGGTGATTACCACCGACAACCAGAAGAGCGACATGATGATGACCTCCCAGTTCTGGTGCCATTCGGCGGAAAGATTCCAATGCGTCTCATAAGCGCGCAGGCCGATGAGGTGGCCGATCGCTATGATCTGCAGGAATGTCTTGAGTTTGCCGAGGCCCTCGGCCTCAAGCACCTGACCCGAAGCGGCGGCGACGAGGCGCAGGCCGGTGATCAGGAATTCGCGGATGAGGATGAGCATCACACCGAATGAAGTGAGGAGTACCGTAGTTCCGTTTACTTCAAGAGTTTGGCCTCCGTCTCCCCATTGCCTGACGGGCAGGCAGTCGATGGCGGCGAGGCCGACGAGCAGGCCGAGGATGAAGATTTTGTCGACCAGTGCGTCCATGAGGCGACCGAAGTCGGTCACGGCGTTCAGCTTCCGGGCGATCCAGCCGTCAAAGATGTCCGTCAGGGCGGCCAAGATGAAAAGGGCCAAAGCGGCGCTGGCCCAGGGGCCGGCCCAATAGGTCCAGAGGGTGATGAGGAAAATCGCCGGCAGGCGGGCAGCCGTCAGGAGGTTGGGGAGATGCCTAAGAAAACGCATGTGGGCTTGCCGAAAGGATGTTCCCGCCCGAGAGAGTATGCCGCAACAGGAAAACGATGTCCCGACTCCAACGCATCGCCGTCTACCCCGGCACCTTCGACCCAATCACGCTGGGGCACCTGGACGTCCTCCGCCGCGCCTCGCGCCTCTTCGATAAAGTCATCGTCGCCGTGGCGGCCAGCGACAGCAAGAACCCGTGGTTCAACGTCGAGGAGCGCCTCAGCATGGCCCGCCAGGCCTGCAAGGGCATCCGTAACGTCAAGGTCCTCGAACTCGACGGCCTGACGGTTGAGTTCGCCCATAAGCACAAGGCTGCGGCCATCATCCGCGGTCTTCGTAAATTCAGCGATTTCGAGTTCGAATTCGACCTAGCCCACGCCAACCGCCTGATGGCACCGGAGATCGAAACGGTCATCCTGATGCCCAGTCAGGACCAGTTCGTGACCTCCTCCAGTTTCGTGAAGGACATCGCCCGCCATAAGCTCTCTCAGGCCGCGGCCTTCGTCCCCCGGTGCGTCCTGCCCCTTCTAC
>CAIVYX010000010.1 GCA_903910245.1 uncultured Opitutia bacterium
AGCGTGTTAAAGGGGGCGGGCTTGTCCAGCCCGACCCGAAAAAACGGGCGTCGGCCTGCCGTCCAGGCATCTCTCGCTTGTTTCGGAGGGCAGGGTGGTGCAAATTGCCCCATGCGAATCAAGGTCAAGCAGGCGCTCGCCGCCGAGCAGCCGCTCAAGGGTATCACGGTTTCTGGATGGGTCCGTACCCGTCGCGACGCCAAGGACTTCTCTTTCGTCGAGATCAATGATGGTTCCTGCTTCAAGAACCTCCAGGTGGTGGTGGACGCCACGGCTCCGGGCGCGGAACACCTTAAGGAGGCGCTGACCGGCTCTTCGGTCAGCGTGGAAGGAGAATTGGTACCATCACCAGCGAAGGGCCAGAAGTGGGAGCTCAAGGCCACGGCCTTTCGGCTTTTGGGGCGGGCCGACGAGACTTTCCCGCTCCAGAAGAAAGGGCATACCGTCGAATTCCTGCGCACGATCCCGCACCTGCGCGCCCGGACCAATCGCCTCGGCTCGATGATGCGCGTGCGCAGTCGAATGGCCATTGCGGTCCATGATTTCTTCCAGCAGCGCGGTTTCGCCTATGTCCACACGCCGATTGTGACGGCCAGTGATTGTGAAGGGGCCGGTGAGCTTTTTCGCGTCACGACCCTTGATCCGGTCGCCCCGCCCAAGACGCCGGAGGGTAAGGTCGATTGGTCGGCCGACTTCTTCGCGAAGCAGTCTTATCTCACGGTCTCCGGCCAGCTCGAGGGCGAGACCCTGGCCTGCGCCTTGGGTGATGTCTATACCTTCGGACCCACTTTCCGGGCGGAGAATTCCCACACCAGCCGCCACGCTAGCGAGTTCTGGATGATCGAGCCGGAGATGGCTTTCTGCGACCTCGAGGGCGACATGCGCTGCGCCGAAGAAATCGTTAAATACCTTGTAAAGACGGCCTTAGAATGCTGTTCGGATGAGCTCGAATTCTTCAACGCCTACGTCGACAAGGGCCTGCTGGAGCGGCTCCGTTTCGTGGCCGAGCGGCCCTTCGCACGCGTCACCTATACCGAAGCCGTGGAGCTCCTGCTGAAGTCCGGTCGCAAATTTGAGTATCCGGTCGTCTGGGGAGAGAACCTGCAGTCCGAGCATGAACGTTATCTGACCGAGGAGCACTTTAAGTGCCCGGTGACCGTCTGCGACTACCCGAAGTCCGCGAAACCTTTCTATATGCGCCAGAACGACGACGGCAAGACCGTCGCCGCGATGGATGTCCTCGTTCCGGGCGTCGGCGAGATCATCGGCGGCAGCCAGCGCGAAGAGCGTCTGGACCGCCTCGTCGCGGCGATGCAGGCGCATGGCCTGGATCTGGCTGGCTACGGCTGGTATATCGACACCCGCCGCTTTGGTTCCGTGCCGCATGCCGGCTTCGGTCTCGGCTTCGAGCGCCTGCTCATGTTCGTCACCGGTGAAGGTAACATCCGTGACGTGATTGCGTATCCGCGCACGCCCGGTCACGCCTGAAGTGGTTTACCGCGGGCGGGTCAGGTCGAGCAACGCGCGGGCCGTGGCGCAGTTGTGCCGCACCATCTGCTGGCTGGGCGTGGCCTGAGCGACCGGCTTGGCGTCCTTGGCCACCGCGTGCGGCACTGGCGTCGAGGTGAAGACGGGCGAAGTCGAAGCCACCATGCCGACGGCATTACCATGGGCGTCGAGGATAGGGCCGCCGCTGGAGCCGCGGGCGTAGTCGGCCGTGATTTGCATAAAGACCGCACCGTTACGCTCCGTTTCGTTCATCTTGAAGTAGCGCGTGATGATCCCCTCGGAGATACAGCCGAAGGTGTTGGCTGGGTGGCTATAGCAACGGATTGGCGTCCCGGCGGGCGCGTCGTCACGCAAGGGAAGGAAGGCGAGGCCCTTTGCGTCGATGCGGAGTAGGGCGACATCGTGGGACTTATTGGCGGCGAGTACTTCGACGACGGGGAAGAATTGCCCGTCGGAAGTAAGTACGCCCATCGCTTCGCCGGTCGCGCCCGCGGCCACGTGATGATTAGTGGCGATGACGCCGTCAGCGGTGATCGCGAAGCCGCTCGCCAAGGTGTTGTGCCATTTGGTGCATTTGTCGCATTTGTAGGCCGAGCCGATGAGCACGGAGGCTTGGGCTCCGCGGCGGTAGATGTCCGCGCCATCGAGCGGTGTTCCGGATGACTGCTTGGAGGAAAGCCTAACGGCATCCGTATGCGTGCGTTTGCATTGTTCGAGCCGGGCTTCGCGCGTGAGGAGCCCATCGCCTTTTTCCGCCAGGGCTGAGGTCGCTGCTTCGAGCTTCTGAAATATTTGACGATCGTCGACGGCGCTATCGACGTCGGCACCGGGGATTAACGAGGCTCCGGCGATGAAAGCTGCGAGTAGCGTGGGGAGAAGCATGCGGTCATTGAAGCCAACGTACGCATTCTGACGAGTCTATCGGTGCGTATCCGTAGAGAACATACGCGGGGGCGGAGACGGCGGGCTGGCCAGGGCGGACGGAGGGTGGGCCGAGCTAGGGTGGGGCATTCAGGCCAGCAGGAAGGGGGTCCAGACGGCCAGTTTAGGGCAGCCGGACGCGCAAAATTGGCACCAATCTGACGTAACCGATAGTTAAAAAAATGTAAAAATAGAATAAACTCACCATAAGTGACTGACAATCAACATACTCGTGGATGTGTGCCTCGTGTGAAAAAATGCAAAAATCGTCTTGAATCAGGCGGCCGGATTCTCCAATCTGGAACTTCCCTTCTCTGACAGAAGGCTGTTCCTTGGATGTTTCGGTGATCGAGCCCGCTCCGCGCTTCAAAACGCAGAAACTCGAAAAAAGACGTTGACCAATACCTCGACGCCTTCACCGTCCGCCCTCCCTCCCCTCAACAGGAGGTCCCTTTCGGTTCTTTGAGAGTTCATTTTTTGTGCGACAATACGGCCTATCGTATTAGTCAAACCTTACACCTGGTGAACCCGGCGATAACTGATCGCGGGTTCTACCAAAATTAGAAAACGCGAATATTTATCACCGGCGTATTCACT
>CAIVYX010000011.1 GCA_903910245.1 uncultured Opitutia bacterium
GCCTGCGTCTCGACCTGCGGCCGCCTCCTCGATCGCGAGAAAACCCGCGACGGCAAACCCGCGGCCTCCGCTGGCGGACCTGCCATGCAGGAAGCCCCTGCGAAGCAGCCGCTCGCCCCGATCAAGCTGATTGCGCCCACGAAACTGCGCCTCGAACTCGACGCGCACGTCATCGGCCAGGCTCACGCGAAGAAGGTCCTCTCGGTCGCGGTCTTCAATCACTACAAGCGCCTGAACGACCGCCACACGCAGGCCACCGCGGCCCAAGCCGGCGACCTCGCGGACGTCGAACTCGACAAGAGCAACGTGCTGCTGATCGGCCCGACGGGTACCGGCAAGACACTCCTCGCCCGCTCGCTCGCGCGCATGCTCGACGTGCCGTTCGCGATCGCCGACGCCACCACCCTCACGGAAGCGGGCTACGTCGGCGACGACGTGGAAACGGTCATCCTGCGCCTTCTGCAGGCGGCCGACATGGACATCGAACGCGCCCAGCGCGGCATCGTGTTCATCGACGAGATCGATAAGATCGGCCGTAAGTCCGACTCGGCTTCAATCACCCGCGACGTCTCGGGCGAAGGCGTGCAGCAGGCGCTCCTCAAGCTGCTCGAAGGCACGGTCTGCAACGTCCCGCCGGCCGGCGGCCGTAAGCACCCGGAGCAGCAGTGCATCCGCGTCGACACATCCGACATCCTCTTTATCTGCGGCGGCGCCTTCGCTGGCCTCGACCGCATCATCGCCCGCCGCGGCGGTGCGAAGTCCCTCGGCTTCGTGCCCCCGCAGAACGATAAGCCCTCCCTCTCGGCCGAACAGATCATCGCCGGCCTCCAGCCTGAAGATCTTTTCTCGTTCGGCATGATCCCAGAATTCGTCGGCCGCCTACCAGTCATCTCGGTCCTCGAGCCCCTCGATCGCGAAGCGCTCATTCGCATCCTGACCGAACCGCGCAACGCCGCGACGAAGCAGTACCGCAAGCTCTTCGCTCTCTCGAGCATGTCCCTCGAATTCACCCGCGAAGGCCTTGAAGCCGCCGCCGACCGGGCGCTCGCCCTCGGTACCGGCGCCCGCGGTCTCCGCTCCGTCCTCGAAGGCGTACTGCTCGAAACGATGTATGCGCTGCCCGAAGCTACCCCGGGCTCGAAGTTCACGGTGACGGCCGAAGCGATTCGCGGCGAGAAGCCGGTCACGGTCTCGGCCGCCTCGCCGAAAAAGAAGGCTTCCTGATTCCCATGCTCGCCTATCCGGCCATCGATATCCGCGGCGGTCGCTGCGTCCGCCTTAGCCAAGGCCGCGATGACGCGCGCACCGACTACTATAAGGACCCGGTCGAACCAGCCATCGCCTTCGCTCAAGCCGGCGCCGCCTGGATTCACGTCGTCGACCTCGATGGCGCCTTCGGCGGCGCTCCGCTCAATCTCCCGACGCTCCAGCGCATCGCCGCGCTCGGACCGAAGATTCAATTCGGCGGCGGCATGCGCGATCGCGCCACCGCTGAAGCCGCCTACGCCGCTGGTGCCAGCCGCGTCGTCATCGGCACGCGCGCCGCGACGGATCCCGCTTTCCTCCGTGAGATGGCGAAGGCCCATGGGCCCCGCCTCGCGGTCGGCATCGACGCCAAGGATGGTCTCGTTGCCGTTAAAGGTTGGACGGCCGTCACGGCCCTCAAGGCCACGGAGTTCGCCCAGGAAGCCGGCGAGCTCGGCGTCTCGACGGTGATCTATACCGACATCGCAACCGACGGTATGCTCACGGGTCCGAATTGGAACTCGCTCGAAGCGGTCCTCAAAGTCTGCCCCTGCGGCGTGATCGCTTCCGGCGGCGTGTCCGGCACGGAAGATGTCGTGCGTCTCGCCGCGATGGCCAAGGCCTATCCGAACCTCGTCGGCGCCATCGTCGGTAAGGCGCTCTATGAAGGCCGTTGCGATGTGGCTGGGCTGCTTAAGGCGACCGGCGAACGCTAAGCCCTCCGGAAGCGGCGACCACCGCCCTTCCGATGCTTGCCAAGGCGGAGCCACCGCCCAACATTTGCCTTCCATGGCCCTGTTTCGTCCGTTCTCCGCGCTGTTTGCGACGCTCTTGCTCGCGAGTCCGCTCGCGGCGTCCGCCGCAGACACGCCGCTGACGGTCGAGACCGTCGTGGCCAAGGCCCGCGCGGCGCTCACCTCCGACGTCGCCGCCTTGGATAAGGTGAAAGCTTTGCGCATGGAATTCACGGCTTTCGACGACAAGGGCAAGTCGCTGAATACGACGGCCCTCACGCTGGCGGTGCCGGGCTACCGCCTGCAAAAGACCATGGATCGAGACCGTGGCCTCGAGAGCGCGGTCTGCAGCGGCCGCCTCGAGGGCTGGACCACCCGCAAACTCGACGCACTCGCCTCCCGCGAGATCCGCTCAGTACCCTACGAGGAATTCAAGAAGCTCCGGGACATGTCCCGCGATGACCTCGCCTTCTTCGCCATCCCGGCCGCCGGCCTCGGCACGGCGACCTACCAAGGCCCTTCCGACATCGACGGCCGCAAGACCCATGCGGTCGAATACGCCTACGCCAGCGGCTTCCGCCTCACGCGCCACTTCGACGCCGAAACGTTCGCGCTCGTCGCCTCCGACCAGCCGACCCCCAAAGGTGAACTCCAGCGCCAGAAGGTCGAAGCGCTGACGAAGGTCGACGGCATCGCCTTCCCCTCCAAGGAATCGATCGTGGTCGATGGCAAGAAATCCGGCGAGGTCACGTACGACCAGATTCAGGTCAACCCGGCGCTACCCGCTGGACTCTTCGATTTCCCTTCTTTCTGAGCCCATGACCCTCCTCCGCACCAGCGATAAGGATTTCCGTAGCCAGCTCCGCGCCTTCGTGGGCTCGGGTGAAGCCTCCCCGGACGTCCGCGCGACGGTCGCCGCCATCATCGCCGACGTGAAGGCCCGCGGCGATATCGCGGTCCTCGATTACACCGCAAAGTTCGACCACGCGAAGCTCACGGTCCGCCAGATCCGCGTGCCGCTCAAGGACCTCGAGAAGGCCGCCGCCGC
>CAIVYX010000012.1 GCA_903910245.1 uncultured Opitutia bacterium
AAGAACACCATCGTCGTCTTTACCAGCGACAATGGGCCTTGGTTGAACTTCGGTCGCCATGCCGGTTCGGCCGGCCCATTCCGCGAAGGCAAGGGCACGACCTTCGAAGGCGGCGTTCGTGTGCCGTTCATCGTCCGCTGGCCGGGTGTTGTGAAGCCCGACACCCGTACGGATGCTTTAGCCGCCAACATCGACGTCGTCCCGACGATTGTCGAAGCCTGCTCTGCGGCTAAGCCCAAGCACGAAATCGACGGCCAGTCATTCCTTGCGCTGCTCAAGGGCGAGAAGGCCACGGCCCGTGAGGCCTTCACCTATTTCTATGGAGACCGCCTCGAAGCCGTCCGTAAGGGTAAATGGAAACTCCATCTCCCGCATGCTTATCGTAGTTACGTCGATATGGTGCCCGCCTCCAAAGACGGCCTGCCCGCGACGACGCACCAGCGTCAGATCGGCCTTTCGCTTTACAACCTCGTCTCGGATCAGGGCGAAACGAACGACGTCTCCGCCGCCCATCCTGAGATCGTGAAGGAACTGCAAGAACTCGCCGCCTCGGAGCGCCAGAAGCTCGATGCCGGCAAGCGCCCCGTCGGCCGCCTCTGATCAGACGAGGCCGGCGATACCGGCCACGCGCCACGCCATCACGCCGAAGCCGACGATTGCGACCGTCAGGCAGAGCGTGCGTCGCACCTTGGTCTCGGTCAGGCCGATGCGGAGCACGGTCCAGAGCAGGGCGGCCGACGTGAAGATCACCGCCATCTGGGCGAGTTCGATGCCGATATTAAAGCCGATGAGGATGCGGACGATGCTGCCGTTGTCCCAATCCTTGAGGCGATCCGAGACCGCCGCGGCGAAGCCGAGTCCGTGGACCAGCCCGAAGACGGCCGGGATGACGAGCATCTGACGATTGGAGGCGGTGCCGCGGTAGGCTATGAGCGCACCGAGGCCGATCGTGAGCGCGATGAAGGGTTCGATCCAGGGGCCGGGGTTGCCGATCCAGCCGAGCGCCACTGCGCTGAGCGTGAGGGTATGACCAAGCGTGAAGACCAGCGAGCGGCCGAGGGCCTGACGGAGCGAGGCCGCACCGAGGAACATCGCCAACATGAAGAGACAATGATCCCAACCGGCGGGCAGCACGTGGCCGAAGCCGTCGGCGAGGAGAGTGAGGATTGTCTGATTGTCCGTAGGAGCTGGGCCGTCGCTGATTTGGAATTCCCCCGGTTCATTCTTCGAGACCGCCATGACGGTCTGGAATTCCATGCCCTTGCGGAGATTCGTGAAGACAGTGCCGAGGGCGTCAGGGAAACGGAGCACGAGTTTCTGCGTGCCGGCGGGTACCGCCGCCGTGAACTTCGCATTCATCATCACTGGATAACGATCGGCTTCACCTTGGCGGCCGGATTGCGCGAGGATCTGTTCAGCCGTCGGGAATGTTTCGATTTTCCATGCCACGGGTTTTCCGTCGGCTTCGAGGCGCAGGCCGGCGAGGAACAGCTGGCGACCCGGTTCGATGGACGAGGCCAGGCGCCCGGGCGTGAACATCAGCGCATCGAGGTCCTTGATCGGCGCGTACTTGGGTAACTGCCCGACGAGGAACGAAGGGACATCGAACTTCACCGTCAGCGCGAAGGTGTTCTGCTCGTCGATGACACCGATGCACGAGGCTTCCTTCCATTCTGGATGGGCCCAGAGGAGGGTCGGCAGCAGGGCCGCCAACCAGAGGAGAAAGACTCGCCGCATGGGGAGTGAGTACGACGGGAGACCGTCGCGTTCCAATCAAAACCGTTTACTTGGCACCTTCTTCGCGGCGGGGCGGGCGCTGCTCTTCCTTGCTGTCGCTGGCGCCTGCCGGGCGGGTATAGACCACGGTGAGGTCGGCAGCGGCGAGGATCTTGCCCTTCATCGCGGCGAGGATGGGGTCGACCGTGATCGGGCTTTCGGCCTTGGAGAGATCAGGCTTGGCGGAGAGGGCGAAGAGCGTGAGGAAGTATTTCTTTTCGCCCGGACCCTTGGAGTGCGGCGGGGCGTACTCGACGCGGTTATGCACGGTACTGATGCCCATCTTACCAAAGTCGGTGACGTTTTTGGCAACGCTCGTCGTCTTCGGGTCGATGTCATACATGAGCCAGTAGATCTTCGTCTTACCTTCCGGGTCGAGGTGGTGCATGATCAGCACCAGGCTCTGCGTGCCTTTCGGGACGCCCGTCCAGGCGAGGGGCAGGCTGGCGCTGGCGCCGTCGCCGGTGAATTCTACGGGGAGCTTCTCGCCGTCCTTTACCGCGGGGCTGGTGAGTTTGAATGTGCTATTCTTATCGGCTGGCTTCGCTGCCGCGACAATGTCGACAGAGCCGGCCGGCGGGCCGCCTTTCCCTTTCCCCTTCTTGCCTTCAGCGGGAGCGCCGAAACCGAGCGTTGTTCCGCAAGAGAGAACGAGTAGCATGAGTGCTAGGGGGCGGAGTGATGGGAGGGTCATGTTCGTTAGATTCTAACAGAGGGAGGCTTAAGGGCCGATGAAGGGATTACTTTTTCCCTTTCCCCTTAGCGCCTTTCCCTGCGCCCCCCGCTGCAGCTGCGGGCAGGCCTTGCTTCAAGGAATCCAGCTGTGCGCCTAGTTTGGCAGCGAGCTCGGGTTGGGAGGAAAGTAAGTCCTTACTTTCACCGAGGTCGGTCCGGAGGTTATACAGGCTTCGCTTTCCACCGCTCGTTTCGATGATCTTCCACTCGCCATCGAAGAAGGCGATATCTTGCGCGGCGATCAGGAAAGCAGGTCGCGGGAGGGTCTTGCCCGTCGATAGCGCGGGCCATTGGTTAGACCCGTCGAACTTTAATTTTTCTGGAATCGGGAGACTGAGCGCAGCGAGCAGAGAGGGAAAGAGATCGTGCGCAGCCACCGGCTGTTGACTGAGCACGCCGGCCGCAACCTTGCCAGGCCAGCGCACGATGGCCGGCACCCGGATACCGCCCTCTTGGACGGTACCTTTGCCGAAGCTCAGTGGCGTATTCGGGCTGAAGCGGCGCGTGGCGCCATTGTCAGAGCAGAAAATGACCACGGTGTTGGCGCGAAGGCCTTGTTCATCCAGCGTGGCCAGGATGCGGCCAATCCCGAGATCTAGACTCTCGATGACGGCTGAGTAGAGCGCGTCGGACTTGTGTTTCGCGATCAGTTCTTCCGGGGCGGCGAGGGGAGTGTGGGGGGCATTGAAGGCGACCTGCATGTAAAAGGGTTTTCGGCGGTCACGTTGTTTAAGTTGCGCGATGGCTTCGTCGGCCATCAGCGTGGTCGTATAGCCCTTTTCTTCAACGGTCTTGCCGTCCCGAGCCCAGTCAACGACGCCTCGTTGGTTGACGTGGGTGAAGTAGTCGATCTCCGGACCTAAGAATCCGTAGAAGTGATCGAAGCCGTAGCCGAGCGGGCCGGGATTAGTGCCCAGATGCCACTTACCGATGAGCGATGTCCGGTAGCCGGCACTTTGCAGCGTTGAGGCCAGCGTGGTCGTGCCTTTCGGGATACCTTGCTGCCCAGGTCCGACCACGTCGGTCAGGCCGAAGCGCCGCGGCATCATGCCGGTGAGCAAAGCCGAACGGGCGGGGCTGCAGACGGGGTATCCGTAGAAACGTTCGAGCTGGACGCCTTCCTTCGCGAGTTGGGCGAGGGCAGGCGTGACCATCTTAGGATTATGGTAGCTGACCCCATTCCAGCCGAGGTCGTCGGCGATGATCAGGAGGACGTTCGGCGGGCTGCTCGGCTGTTGCGCATCGGCGAGGACGACGACGAGGGCGAGAGACAGAACGTGACGGAGAAAAGTCATGGTTTTTTATTTCTCACCTTTGGGGGCACCCTTGCCGCCTTTGGGGCCGCCTTTGCCACCCTTGTCGCCGTTACCGCCGGTTTTGGTCGCGTCGCAGATGTCGGCGTCGCCGAGGACAGCGGTGCCGAGTGGGCCTTTGAAGCCGCCGACGATGTAGGGCCACTCGTTGCTGACGTGGTAGTGGTAGCCGAGTCCGTCGTGGTCGTGTCCGCTGATTGAATCGATTTTCTTGGGCGCGGAACCGTCGGCTTCGGTGGGGCCGCGGACCGGGAAGCCGTCGAGCGCGAAGCCGACGACCTTGCCTGACTTATCGCCGTCCATGACGGACGGCGCACGGTGGTAATGGTACTCGTGACCAAAGCCCGTGTGACCGCCCTTAGGGTCGAGTGGGGCGATGTTCTTGAACGCCGTGATGCGATTCACTGGTTCCGGCGGGAAGAAGCGGACGCCATTGGTGCTGATGCCGAGCCCCGAGCGCGGCGAGAACTTCGCCTGGCGGAGGGGGGTGACAGCCTCGGAGGCCTTAGGGTTCTTCGGCAGGAAGATCGTCACAATCTGTTCGAGCGGCTGAAGTTCGATGACCGAATTCGTGACACCGTCCTTGGCGGCCTGTTCGTAGGTCCAGCCGGCCAGCTCCTGGCGGGCGACTTTGTCGAATTCCGTGCGGTCTTTCGTGCGGTGCACCGTGCCGTCGGCGTCGAACATGTTCCAACCACGCTGGTTCAGGATTTTGAGATAGTCGGCGTCGACGCGGTAGAGCTTCTTGTCGACGGTGTCTTCCCAGTAGCCGCCCTTGTCGTTAAGCGTGGCCGGGGACCAGGGGCCTATCGCGTGATCGTGGGGCAGGGAGCGGACGAGGATTTTATAGACCGTGGCCTTGGAGCCGTCGCTCAGGATGCCTTCGATCTCGGTGATTGGTTTCACGAGGGCGCGCTTGTCGAAGAGCGACGGGAGGTCGACCGGGGCGGCATGGGCGGCCAGGCAAAGGGTGGCGCAGACGAAAGAG
>CAIVYX010000013.1 GCA_903910245.1 uncultured Opitutia bacterium
AGGCACGCACCTGCACACCGCCGCCGAGGGCGCCCTGCGTCTCGCCATGCGGAGCGAGGCCAGGCAGATCGTCGGCGGGCGGGCCTTCGAGGACGATGACGACGTCGGGCTTCGCGAGGCGCGCGGCGACGACCGCACCGCGGCAGCCGACTTCTTCCTGCACTGTCGCGACCGCGAGCAGATCGCACGGCGTCGCGGAGGCGTCGAGCTCATGCGTCGCGAGCGTCAGCGCGGCCATGCCGACGCGATTATCAAAAGCTTTCGCCGAATAGAGACCGGGCTCGGCGAGGGCCGTGAACGGGCCTTCCGGCACGACCGGATCGCCCGGGCGGATGCCGAGACGCGCGACGGATTCCGCCGAACGCGCGCCAATATCGACGAGCACCTTATCGGCCGAAGCGGCCTGGGTGCCGCCCTGGTGAGGCGGGAGCGCGGCCACGATGCCGATGAATTCCTTCTGCGCGGAGCGGGACCAGACACGGAGACGTTGGGCGGCGAGGACGCCGTCAGGCCAGCCGCCGACGGGCGTCAGGCGAAGAAAGCCGTCGGGCGTGACCGCCTGAACGAGAAAACCAATCTCATCCATGTGGGCCGTGAGCACCACGCGTGGACCCTGCTTCTCTTTAGAGGGTGAGGCGAGCACGCCACCGAGGCCATCGGCCTGCAGCGTGCGGCCGCGGAGTTCGCGGACAAAGATCGCGCGGACCGCGTCCTCGTGGCCGGATGTGCCGTGGGCTTGCGTGTAGGCCTCCAGCAGGCGGAGGGCTTCGGAAGGACGCTTGGACATGGAAAATTAGCGCGGCTGGCGGGTCTGTAGGCGCGGCTTCAGCCCGGCCTTGGCGACCGCGTCGAGCGCGTGGACGGCAGCGCCCGTAAGCGAACGCTCATCGGCGACGATCACGACTTCAGTGCCCGGCGACTTCAGCGCGTGGTCGACGAGGGCCTTAGAGAGAGCGGCGGCGGCGATCTCCTTCCCTTCCAGGTAGAGCTTGCCGTCGCGGTCAACGCCCACGACGAGCGTCGTAGCCGGCGTCCCTTCGGTGCCGGCGGAAGCCGTCGGCGGGATGATCGCCATCGTACTGGATTGGTCGAGTCGGCCGCTGATGAGCAGGAAGAAAACCAGCACCACCATCACGTCGATGAGCGGCACCACATTGATGTCGGTGCGGCGGCGGCGGGCGACGACGAGGCTCATCGACGGCGGGCTTCCAGCGCTTCGACAAGTACGTCGAGGCGGGAAGAAAGAATCTCCAGGCGGCGGCCGAGCCAGTTGGCGGCGATGAGCGCTGGGATCGCGATACAGAGGCCGATCATCGTCGTGCTCAGTGCGAGGCCAACGCCACGGGTGAGCGTCTGGGAATCAGGCAGGCCTTGTTCAGGAAAGAGTGTCGCCAAGCCAGTCACCGTGCCGAGCAGGCCGAGGAGCGGAGCGGCGGCGACGATACTGTCGAGGAGGTGCAGGCCGCGATGGAGACGGATCAGCTCATTGCGCGTCCACGCCTTAAGCACTTCGCCGGAAGCGCCGTCCTTCCAGCGTTGCACCAAACGGCCCGCGACGGACTCACCGTCGGCCGGTCCGACCTGATCGAGGTTACCGTTCAAGACCGACTTTAGCACCGACTCCGGGGCCACGCGCGAAACACGCAGCGCCAACGCACGTTCCACGACCAGGAAGACGGCGAGCAGCGAGCAGAGCGCGAGCGGCCAGATGAAAATGCCGGCGCCTTGGAGTAGGGTTTGCACGCCAAGAGCCTCCCCAAACCCCAAAGAGTCGCAAGCCCACTCTTTAAAAGCCGATTTTATGACTTTATATGAAGTTTAAATGATTTTAAATGATTTAACTGAATCTTTTGAAACAAATGCGAATAACCAATTCTTTGACTTTCACCTAGGGGAGTTTACCTTGGATTTACCCCCATTTACTATGAGACTTAAACGCTCAGGTTTCTCCCTCGTTCTGTCACTTACCATCATGGCTGCCATGGTGATGATGGTGATCGTTCTCGCCTCGTTCCTCCAGGTCGAGAGCCGCCTCGCCCAGAGCCACGCCGGCTACCTGCGCGCCCGCTATAACGCCCTCGCCGCCGCGCGTATCGCCGTAGGCCAGCTGCAGCAGCTTGCCGGACCCGACCAGCGTGTGACCATGCGCGCGGACATGTACGCCGACAATGAAGTCAGTGTCGGCGGCAAGGATGCCACCACGATCACGCCCGTACGCACCTCCGGTGCCCACAACATTAACAACGCCCCGGCGAACACGAAACTCTCGCACCAGAAGCGCTACCTCACCGGCGTCTGGGCCACCGGTGGCATCGACAGCACGCGTACCCGTGACTGGGACGTGACGAACCCGACCGAATCGCGACTCTTCCTCGGCTGGCTCGCCTCTCCTTTCGACGTCGGCCCCGACGCCGAGACCTCGGGCGACCCCGTCAACTACCTCGCCAACCGTACCTTCTTCGAAACATACACAGATCTCCCAACCGGCCTCAACCGACGCCGGGCGATCATGACGACCGGCTCGGAAGGCCAGGCCCTGCTCGACGGCCTGGCGACCGCCATCTCGGATCCGGCGGACTTACTGGTCCCGCTCGTTTCCTACGGAACCGTCGACCTCCCGGCTGGCCTGACTTCATTCCAGCGCAACTACATGGGCGCCGTCGACGCGCGCCCGCAGCCATTACCCGGCCCCGCGTTTGCGGATGGCAAGACCCTCGGTGCCAACGGTCGCTACGCTTTCTGGATCGGCGACGAAGGCGTGAAGGCGAAGGTCAATCTGCCTGATTATTACGCGGCCACCGCCAACGGGAAATTCCTCTCCAACAACCCATGGGACAAGGGTTTCGCGGGCTCCGCGACGCAACGCAACTCCATCGGTACCATCGGCGGCGCCGGCGACCCGATCAAGGAAGGCGTCAACGCCAAGGGAAGCCTCCCGGCCGGCTTCAACTTCGACACTTGGCGCGCCAAGGACATCGCCGATTCGGAAGATAACCCGCAGGCCTACCAGCTCTCCAAGGCTGTCGGGATGTCCGGGCTCTCCGCATGGGCATACAAGATGGGCGGCAACTCCGTCGCCGCCGGTGACGCGATGAACAAGGCCGTCAAGATCCTCTGGCACGACGTCACCACTTATTCCTACTCCACCCTGACCGACACCTATAACGGCGGCGTGAAGGTCGACCTTTCGACGGCCTTCGAACTACCGTACACGATGTTCCGCGGCGTCGAGATGTATCCTGGCCAAAAGGACTCTGCGATCACCTCTGACGTCAAACTGCGCAAGCAGTCCTGGTTCCATGGCTCGCCAAACATCAGCACCAACGCCAGCGGCCTAGCCGTCGACTTGGACTACAATCGCCCGAACCTCGTCGACAAGCTCGGCTCGGACAACGACCTTCTGCTCGCCTCACCCCGCGCATCCGAGTGGGCACCGCGCTACCTCAAGGGCCTGCTAGGCTCGTCTTACTCCACCCTCGTCACGCGTAATGGCAGCGAGACCCCGGAGCGCCTCGGCTTCGTCTACGAAGCCCCGCTGCGCTCGGCGCTCTTCAACTCCAACCGCCAGCTGGCGACGACGATCTTCGGCCCGAATGCCGCCGGCTCGAACACCAACCGCATCGCGGCCATGCCTTGGTCCGAACTCAGCGTGACCTCGGTCGAGAATCTGCTCGGCCGCATCTCGCGCGGGCCGACTTGGGATCTCTACCGCAACTATTACCGCATGTATAAGCGTGAGACCGAGGCCGCGGCCGACGTCTCTGGCAACGCCCTGCGGGGACTCAAGCCCGCCGCCGACGCCGTCGCCGCCCGCGGTGTCGAGCCACTGACTTACGCCACCGGCAACACGAAAGCCCCGATGCAGCGCGGTCGCGACACCAAACTCAACCCGAACTACGTCGCCGTCACACCTCCAGCCGGCCACTTCGCCAGCGGCGGCGCCGCCAACGGTAAGTATTTCTATCGGAACAACCTCGCCGCGCCGAGCGACGCCCCGAGCTTCCAGGGCGAACAGCGCCTGCGCTACCCGAACCTGCTGGTGAACAAATATTCGGCCGGCCAGATGAACTTTGACCGCCTCGGCCTCGCCAAGCCCAACACAACCTCGAATGACGCGTCCTTCGACAACCCTCCGCAGTTGAGCACGCGCACCTGGCCGACCTCGATGAGCCTCACGCCGAGCATCATCCGTTTCTCGATGGTGTTCTCGGGCGTCTTCCAAGACCCGAGCTCCACCGATCTTAATGGCATGATCGGCGTCTCCGTCGACCCTGTCCTTGTCGTCCATAATCCTTACGATACCGCAATCGAGTTCGAAGGCATCGCCATGGTGAGCAATGGCGACGCTCTGCCCTACATCTTCGACGTTTCCGTCTCGTCCTGGGCTTTCACCTCGACGCATTGGCAATATTACGACCCCACCCGCGGCGGGCCCAAGGCGACAATCAACGAGCCTAAGCCCAAGACCGACCCGTTGTGGGCCGGCGAGAATGTAATCCGGCCGATCGCCCTGGGTGAGGTCGCCCTTGGTGACGGCGCTTACGACAACCGCTCCTTTTCCTTCCGGGCCGTTGCCGGATCCGGCAAGAAGTTCCGCCTCGAACCTGGCGAAGTCAAGGTGCTCAGCCCGAAAAACCTCGGCGGGGGCTTTAAGTCAACCCGCGCCAGCAACACCGCAATCGTCACGGACGACTTCGGCTACGACCTCGGTAACAGCGCAGTCTACAAGATGACCCCGTTCGCTAACGTTCGCTTCCGCGAGTCGGGCGACGTCTCGACGCAGTGGCGCGAAGGCTCGCCGGGCCCTGACGCCCGCTTGTGGACGTGGGGCTTCATGCCCAACCACCCGACGACCAACGTCTCCTTCCTGGTCACCAATCCGCCGGCGATTGGCTACTTCGGCAACTACTGTACGACGATCACGACCGCTTACGCCATGCACGAAGCGCTGGATCTATGGAATAAGGTCGTGAATTCGCGAAGGCTGAAAGACGCCTTCCCGACTTGGGATGGTACCGCAAAGAAGCTGCAGGCGATTCTGGGCACCCCGCCGCCGGGTAATTTGCCGAACCGACCACTCACCTTCACCGTCCGCAATTCTGGCTGGGTAAACTACCAAGATTGCGTCGTCGGCGAAGAGGGCCTCCGAGGTTCCGCCAACTTCATCTACCCTCGCCGGCGCAACGGCACCACGCAGGTCGGCGGCCACCAGAGCTGGAACTTCTACCTCATCGGCCAGAAGAGCATCGACGGCCGACAGGACCTGAGCCCCACCCGTCGCTGGTTCGGCGCGCCGGATTACTCGAACCAGAACGATGGAAATTTCGTGTACGAAGGCGTCGAGACCGCCAGCGGCACCCACATGGTCGACGAACCACTGCTGCTCAGTTTCCACGGCCTCACCTCGGGTTGGCCCATGTACGGCAACGATAACGGCCACTGGTCCAACATCATCCAGCCGAACGAAGACTGGAAGAAGTACATGCCAGGCAACCTGACGGTGCAGCCGCCCGACTACCGCATCGCCGCCCGCTCCCTCGCCACCAGCCTCAAGCCGGACGTGTACAACGCCGGCGGCAGCAGCACCGGCAACGTCGAATACGGTCCGATTATCGACCCGGAATTCGGCGCCCCGGAAGTCACCGGCAGCAAGGCCGGTACGCTCAACGGACGCATCCAGGGCTACGTGTTGCCGAACTCGGGCGGCCTGAAGCACCAGTTCTTCATGACGGACTTCCTGCTACGCTCGGCGGATATGACCGCCAACACGCTCAACAAGTGGTACCCTGAGGACAAGAAGACGCCGAACGCCCTGCCCTTCAAATTCCAGTTCGTTTACGGCAGCGACGGCCTCGAAGTGAAGTGGGAAGGCCAGGTCGTCGACACCCTCCGCACCCCGAAGGAGATGCTCAACGCCCCGATGTCGCCCTACTTCATCAGCGTCCGCCCGCAGCAGGCCCACCTCTACGGCTACGACGGCAAGGCGCACTCTCCGATCGGCTGGGTGCTCTCGCAGCGCCAGCTCATCTCGCCCGACGGAGACAACAAGAACCTCGAAGTGGATACCTCGCTGCAGCACGCCTACTGGGGCGCCAGCGTCGACCCCTCGACCGATCAGCGCTCGGACGTCGTAATCTTCCCGATTCCCCGCCGTCCATTGCTCTCGCTCGCCCAGCTCGGTTCCGCCGGCTTCGCCCAGGTCAATACCGACGCCGACTTCACCGTCGGTTCGTCGTTCGCTAATCCTGGCATCAACGACCTGACGAAGATTACGGAATGGCCCGGCCCGAAAGATCAGGCTGGCGATGACCTCCCCACGCCGGAAGTCGGCTATGTCGCCAAGCACGAAGGCACGCGCATCACCCGCAACTACGCGAACGTCCGCACCGACCATGCCTTCGCCGCAAACCTCGCGCTGTGGGATTCCTATTACTTCAGCGGCCTGAATATGCAGGCGAATTCCTACTCGCTGCCCGGCGACATGCGCGCCTTCCCAGCGGGCCCCGACCTCCCGACGGACGCCAACCTCGCGGCCGACCAGAAAGAAGCCCTGAAGAAAGCCTCCGGCAATCTCTCGTCCTTTGACCCGACTTCATTCGCGGAGATCAAGACTGCGCTTGAAGCCGGCTACAATCCGCTCGCGAACAAGCGCATGTCCTTCCTGCCGGACGGCCGCGCGGCCGTCGCCGACGGCAGCTTCCCCGCGCCGACCGAATTCCCGCACCCGACCTATCTCTCGCGCAATGCGCTCTACGAAGGTGGCTTCAACGTGAACTCGACCTCCAAGCAGGCCTGGAAGGCCGTGCTCGCCGGCATGAAGGGGCAGACCATGCCGGACGGTACGTCGACGACTGGCACCGTGCTCACCAAGTTTGCGCGCTCATTCAAACCCTCAGCCGGCACCGTCGGCCCGTGGAACACGTTCCGCGAACTCACCGATGCTGAAATTGATGACCTCGCCTCCCAAGTGGTGAAGGAAATCCGCGACCGTGGTCCGTTCATGTCGCTCGGCGACTTCATCAACCGACGCCTCCTCGCCGCCGACCACGGCCTCAAGGGGGCGCTGCAAGCCGCCATCGACGCGTCGAAGATCAACGACAAGGCCATCGATGACGCCGCGGCGGGCGGCCCGAATCCCCTCGCAGGGGGCGTCTTCGAGCATCCCCCGGCCTCGGACTGGAACGACTACAACAGGCGCAACGACACGACGAACTTCAAGGTCACCGACGGCGTTTGGTCCTTCATCAAGAACGGCCCGGCCTACGCCCGGAGCAGCCCGCGCTTCCCTCGCCTCGCCGCGATGAGCCGTAAGGGTAAGTACGTCACGGCACCGAATAGCGTGACGGACGCGACCGCCGGCCTCGGTGCCCCGCAGGTCGTCACGCAGATGGACGTGCTGAATTCCGTCGGCCCCAACCTGACGCCCCGCTCCGACACGTTCACCGTCCGCGCGTACGGTGAGGCTCTCGATAACGCCGGCAACACCATCGGCCGTGCCTGGGTGGAGGTCGTCGTGCAGCGCACCCCGACCCTCATGTCTCCGTCGGCCAAAGGGCCGTCTTACGACGAAGCGAGCCGCCGCAAGCTCGCCTACCGCGTGAATGGCAGCGGCACCCTCGAGTACGACAATATTCCCGTCCTCGATCCTTACGAAAGCGTGAACGCCAACGGATCCCTAGGCGGCCTGCCCACCGGCTACTCGCCGACGGACAAGGATAGCTGGATCATCAACCGGCACCTCGGTCGACGCTTCAAGACCACCTCGATCCGCTGGCTCAACGCCAACGAAATCTGATTCTGATGAAACCTAGGTTCTTACTGGCCGGGATACTTTTCCTCGCCACCACCCTCAGCCTTGCCGCACTCGATAAAGAGGCGGCCAAGAAGGAAGACCCGCAGCCCAAACCGGCCGCGGACAAGGAGAGCAAACGCCCGCGACGGGCGGCGGCGGGCGAGGTCACCAGCTCACTGCACTTCACTTGGTGGGATGAACCGCCGATGGCAGAAGGTGAACGCGTAGAACTAGCCATCCAAGTGGATAAAACAATCACGCCGTTCCTCGTCGGCCAGATGCAGATCAGCCCCGCCATCGCATACGTCGGCCCTGGGGTGGTAACCATCGTCCGCAAGACCAAGACCCAGGTCGAAGAGCTCGACAAGAAGGGCCAGCCCGTCACGCGTTCCATCGAGAATTGGGTGCCATTCGCTAGCTGTGCGGTGCCGGCCAACCAGCCCGAAGTGCTCGTTCTGCTGATGGCTATCCCAGGTAAGCCGCAGGCGGTCGCCAGGGCCTTCGACATCAACCCGGAGAACTTCCCGTTCGGCTCCTTCCACATCCTGAACTTCAGCAAAGCCCGCGTCGGCTGCAGCCTCGGAGGCAAGGTCTTCTTCGCCGAGCCGGGCCAGCGGGCGAAGAGCCCGCTGGTAATGACCCAGCGTCAGGTGCTTAACTTCCGCTTGGCGGTGTTCGAGACCGGCGGCGCTCAGCGCCGTCTCTACTCCACGCCAATCATCCTGGATGAACGGACGCGTCGCCTCTACTTCGTGACCGAAGTTCCCAGCGTTGAGATTGAGCAGCGATACGAAACTCGCACCTTGGTCGACTATCGCCAAGTCCAGTCGGCCGCAGCCGAAGAGCCGACTCCGGAAAAGCCTGAGCCGAAAGCCACGAAGGCTTCGACCAAGGCCGCCCCTAAGGCCGAGAAGTAAGCCTCAGAGGCCCGCGGCGGCTTCTTGATCGGCCAGCCAGGTCACCCGGGACGCGTGCCCACGTAGCACCTGCCCAGGGTGAAGTTTCGGCGCGAATTCCCCACAAGCTATCTCACGGAGGGCGGCGGCTTTGCCGGTGCCCCCGACGAGCACCACGATGGCAGCGCACTGCGCCAGGCCAACTTCGGTGATGGTCAGGCGCCAGCCGCGGCCGGGCCACTCCGTGGCGGTGAAGCGAGGGCCGCCCTTCTGGCCGATGAGCGGGCACTGCGGCCAGAGGGAGGCGATATGGCTGTCGTCGCCGAGGCCGAGGACGCAGAGGTCAAAGGCCTTGGCCGGCGAACGCAGGGCCCAGGCGGCATCGTAGGCAGCCGCAGCTTCGACCGGGGATAGCTCGACGGGCCAAGGGAAGCGGCGGGCGGCGGGGACGCCGAGCGTATCGAGCATACCGCGAGTAGCGTGGCCAAAATTCGAATCGTCGGAAGCGAGCGGCACGCAACGTTCGTCGCTCACGTGCCAGTCGATGCGCGCGATGGCTTCGGCCGTGAGCGCCCCCGTGCGGACGGCCCAGGCATAGAAAGCCTTGGGCGTGGAACCGCCGCTGAGGCCGACGGAGGCCGGGCCGCGGGCGGCCAGGTCGTTGATGCGGCGGGCGAGCTCGGCAAAAGAATCCTCACGGGACAGCACGCGGACCTTGCCGGCGGAAGTGGCGATGTCGGACATGGGGGGAAGTATTGGGAGCGGAGTATGGAGTATCGAGTATAGAGTATGGAAGGAAGTAGGTGGTGGCGGTTGGCGGTTAGCGGTTGGACGCTCAAAGGGAAACCGGAGACCGGTTGATTGGCTGGGGCATAAGGGTGGGGCGCGACTGCGTCGCGTCCGTGGGCGGACGGAGTTCGGAACGTTCCGTGATCTAGCCCGGCGCAACGCACGTGCGTCGGCGAACGGACGCCACGCAGTGGCGCCCCTACCTAGGAAACATAAAGGGCGTCCTTGCGGACGCCCTTTTCAACCCACCGATACTCTATACTCGGAACTCGATACTCCGATCAGTCTTACTGGCAGGACTCGCAGGGGCCACCGTTACGCATGGCCTCGATGGAGCAGGCGATCTTCTCGGCTTCGGTATAAGTCGGCTTCTCGACCGTGGCGGGCGTGGGCGCCTTCTCGACCGTGGCCTTCTCGATATTGGAAGCGCCGAGGGTGCGGAGGTAGTAGGTAGTCTTGAGACCGGTGCGCCACGCGTACTGGTACATGTGCGAGAGCATCTTCAGGTCCGGGGTCGGGAGGAAGAGGTTCAGCGACTGGGCCTGGTCGATCCACTTCTGGCGGCGGGCGGCGGCGTCGATGAGCCACTTGTTCTCGATGGTAAAAGCGGTGAGGTACTTGTCCTTGATGACCTGCGGGATCTCCGGGATGTCCTTGAGCTCGCCGTCGAAGTACTTGACCTGCTGCATCATCTCCTGACTCCAGAGACCGAGCTTCTTGAGGTCGCGGACCAGGTAGCCGTTGAGTTCGGTGAACTCGCCGGAGAGGTTGCTCTTCACGAAGAGGTTCTTGTAGGTCGGTTCGATGCAGGGCGAACTGCCGACGATATTGGAGATCGTGGCGGTCGGGGCGATGGCGAGCACGTTGGAGTTACGCATGCCGTGCTTGGCGATCTTGGCGCGAACCGGAGCCCAATCCATGAGACCGCCGCGCTTAACCTCAATCGGTTCGCCGCGTTCCTGCTCGAGGAGGTCGACGGTGTCCTGCGGGAGCAGGCCGCGGTCCCACTTGGAACCCTTGTAGGTGCTGTAGGTACCGCGTTCGGCGGCGAGATCGGAGGAGGTCTCGTAGGCGTAGTAAGCCACGGCTTCCATGATTTCGTCGTTGAACTCGACGGCGGCATCGGAGGCGAAGGAGATATCGCGGCGGTAGAGGCAATCCTGGAGACCCATCACGCCCATGCCAACCGGACGGTGGCGGAGGTTGGAGACCTCGGCGGCCTTGGTCGGGTAGAAGTTGATG
>CAIVYX010000014.1 GCA_903910245.1 uncultured Opitutia bacterium
ACGGTCTTCTGGGATCGCCTCGCCATTAACCATCGCATCGAGGAAGCCAAAGACCTCCAATGGTCCTTCCAATTCTGGTCCGAGAAGATGCAGGGTTCCCGCGTCGAAGCGCTGCCGGGCGACCTGCAGACTCTCGTGCGCGGCAAGAAGGCGGCGCTGTGGACCGACGCCGAACGCAAGCGGCTACTCGACTGGTGGCTGGAGAACGAATTCCAAGGCGGCAAGGAACAGCTCGACGGCCTGAGGGCTGTGAAGCTCGCCGAGGAATCACGCAAGAAAGCCCTGAACGACATGATTCCGTCGACGCTCGTCATGGCCGAGCTCCCGAAACTTCGACAGGCCAACGTGATGATCCGTGGTCAATACGACAAGCCCGGTGAAGCGGTCTCCCGCGGTGTGCCCGCGGCCTTCCATCCGCTGCCGAAGAAAGAGACCTACGACCGCCGCGATCTCGCCGCCTGGCTCCTTTCCCCGGCCAATCCGCTGACCGCCCGCGTGACGGTCAACCGTTACTGGCAGCAGTTCTTCGGCTACGGCTTGGTCAAGACCAGCGGTGACTTTGGCTCGCAGGGCGATTCTCCCAGCCACCCGGAACTCCTCGACTGGCTTGCGGTCGAATTCCGCGAGACCGGTTGGGATATGAAGCGCCTCGTCCGTCTGCTCGTCACCAGCGCCGCCTACCGTCGCTCCGCCGCGACCTCGCCGGAACTCCTCACCAAGGATCCCGAGAACCGTCTTCTCGTCCGCGGGCCGCGCGCACGCCTCGACGCCGAGGTCATCCGCGACCAAGCTCTCTTCGTCTCCGGCCTCCTTAGCCCGCAACTGGGCGGCAAGGGCGTGCGCCCCTACCAGCCCGAAAACGTTTGGGAACCGGTAGGCTTCAGCGGTAGCAACACCGCCCGCTATACCCGCGACAACGGAGAGGCGCTCTATCGCCGCTCGCTCTACACCTTCTTGAAGCGCACCGCGCCGCCGCCTTCGATGAGCACCTTCGACGCACCGGCTCGCGAGGCCAGCTGCATCCGACGTGAACGCAGTAACACTCCGCTGCAGGCCCTCGCGCTCCTCAACGACGTCCAGCACGTCGAGGCCGCCCGGGCGTTCGCCCAACGCATCCTCAAGGAAGGCGGCACCGATGACGCCGCCCGCCTGGCCTTCGCCTGGCGTACGGCCGTCGGCCGACGTCCGCAGGCCGCCGAGACCGCGGTGACGCAGGAAGCCCTGACGGCGCATCGCGCTCGCTATACCGCGGCGCCTGAGGATGCGGCCAAGCTAATCACCTTCGGCGATTCGAAGCCCGACCCTGCCCTACCCGCGACCGAACTCGCGGCCTGGACGCTCACCGCCGGCCTCCTGCTCAATCTCGACGAAACCCTCAACCGATGAACGACCCAATCCTTGACCATATGCGGCTACTGAGCCGCCGCAGCTTCCTCGGTACCGCCGGCCTCGGCGTCGGCGGCGTGGCCCTCGCGGGTCTGCTCTCCCGTGAGGCTAAGGCCGCAAACACCGTGCATAAGCCGCTCGCGGGCTATCCGCACTTCGCCCCGAAGGCTAAACGCATCATCTACCTGCACATGAACGGCGCGCCGTCGCAACTCGACCTCTGGGACCACAAGCCCCAGCTACAGGCTCACTTCGACAAGGATCTCCCCGAAAGCATCCGCAATGGCCAGCGCATCACCACCATGACCTCAGGTCAGGCGCGCTTCCCGATTGCCCCGAGCCAGTTCAAGTTCGCCCAGCACGGGAAATCCGGCCGGTGGATCAGCGAACTCCTCCCGCACACCGCCAAGGTCGTCGACCTGCTCGCCATCATGAAGTCCGTCAGCACCACCGCTATCAACCACGACCCTGCCTGCACGTTTGCGATGACCGGTAATGAGATTCCCGGCAAGCCAAGCATCGGCTCCTGGATCAGCTACGGCCTCGGTAGCGAGAGCGACGACCTCCCGTCATTCGTGGTACTCACACCCAAGAGCGTCGGCGGCCAAGCGCTTTTTACGCGCATGTGGAGCAGCGGATTCCTGCCAACGCGCCACACGGGCGTGGCCCTGCGCGCAGGCGGCGACCCAGTCCTCTTCGTCCAGAATCCCCCCGGCGTGAAACCCGCCGACCGCCGCGTGACACTCGACGCGCTAGCCAAGCTCAACGCCGCCGGCCACCGCGAGCTCGGCGACCCCGAGACACTCACGCGGACCGCGCAGTACGAAATGGCCTTCCGCATGCAGGCCAGCGTGCCCGACCTCACCGACCTCTCCAAGGAGACGCCCGCCACCCTGGAACTCTACGGGCCTGAAGTAAAGGAGGCCGGCTCGTTCGCCCACAGCGCCCTGCTCGCCCGACGCATGGTCGAACGCGGTGTCCGCGTCGTCCAGATTCTCCACCGCGGCTGGGACCAGCACGGCAACCTGCCCAAGGATATCGCCCGCCAGTGCCAGCAAACTGACCAGGCCTGCGCCGGCCTGCTCCTCGACCTCCAATCGCGCGGGATGCTGGACGACACACTTGTGGTTTGGGGCGGCGAGTTTGGCCGTACGGTCTACTCGCAGGGCACGCTTACCAAGGATAACTACGGCCGCGACCACCACCCGCGGTGCTTCACGATGTGGATGGCAGGTGCAGGCGTGAAGCCCGGCATCTCCTACGGCGAGACCGACGACTTCAGCTACAACGTCGTGAAGGATCCGGTCCACCTCAGCGAACTCAACGCCACCATCCTCCACCTCATGGGCGTCGACCATCACCGGTTAACCTATAAGTTCCAAGGCCTCGACCAGCGCCTCACGGGCGTGGAAGAGCGGCGCGTCATCAAAGAGATCCTCGCCTGAAAGGCGATACGGTGGACATGTCTGTCGACGGCAAGTGGAAGCACACCCTGAAGCGCCCGAACTTCGATGCCACTAAGCGCAAGCTCCTCTGAATGCAGAACGGCGACGAGCTAGGTATCGAGATCGACGATGTCGTCGTCACCCCAACCCTCTGACCGCTTTCTCTCCTCTACCACCCCGACCGCCGCCCAGCCCACTATCATTACTATGCGCCTCTCCCTCCTCGCCCTGCTCCTCGCCTCGCTCGCCTTCGGCGCCGACAATAAACCCTTACTAAACGATAAGCCCCTGCCGTCCCTGACCACCCCATTGGCCCTCTCCGCTACCGACCTAACGTTGATGCAAAAGGGTCAGAGTCCTTATCAAATCGTTCTGCCCGACGAAACCCCTTCGCCTCGCATCAAGGAAGCCCTTCAGCAAACGGCCCGCCTCATCCAGACCGCCTTCGCCGCTAATGGATGCGAAATCAAGGTCGTCGAAGAAAGCAAAAGGGAAGCCGCCAAGCCGGCCCTCTTTCTCGGCAACACCCAGTTCGCCCGGCAACACGACTTCGTCGCCGCCTCACTGCGCGACTGGAGCTACGTGCAACGTGCGGTCGGTGAGAATATTATTATCGCCGGGAATGATGCCCCGGCTGCCGTCGCCGCCAGCAAGGGCCGCCCCGGATGGGATCGCATGGGTACCGCCAAGGCCACCGTGGATTTCGTCCGTGAATTCATGGGCGTGCGCTTTCTTTACCCCGATATCGACCCGTTCAACGGCGTTCAAGCGGCGGCCAAGATCGACCTTCGCACCTGCCCGGGTATTGAATATTTACCACGTAAGACTTTCGTCATCCCCGCCGGCCTGAACCGCACCAAGATTCCTGTCATCCGCTCCAACACGGGCTTCCCCGAGTGCGGCGGCTTCTATGAT
>CAIVYX010000015.1 GCA_903910245.1 uncultured Opitutia bacterium
GCTGGGGTTATTACTAATGTCCGCAGCATACTTTCCGGTTTCCGGTCTCCCCTCGGCTGTCTCTCTTCTTGCCAACTTGCCAACTTTTCAACGGGTCAACTCCGCGCGTCAGCGCGTCTTCTTCATCCTCTCTCCGCTGACGGAGGGGACGAAGGTGACGCGGGTCGGAATTTTGTGGCGAGCGAGGCGTTCGCGGCAAGCGATCCGGATAGCGGAACGCAGGGCTTCCTGGTCGGTGGTGAAACTGACGACATCGACAGCGACGGTCTGGCCGGTAAGCGGATGGGCCTCGCCGCGCACGCGGCAATCGGTGACGCCCGGAACCCCGAGGACGACAGACTCGACTTCGCCAGGCATGAGCTTCTCGCCGCCGACATTAATCATCTCACCCATCCGGCCAAGAATGCGGAGTGTGCCGTTGGGCCCCTGCTCCACTTTGTCACCCGTGCGGAACCAACCATCGGCGGTGAAGCGTTCGTTGCTGGCGTTAAGATAGCCGGCGACCTGCGTGCGGCTGCGCAGCCAGAGTTCGTCGTCGACGACCTTCCATTCGAGATGCGGGTCTTCGAAGCGCAGGAAGGTAGACCCTGCTTCGGGACTGATGGTGTGCGTGATGCCCGTCTCACTGGTGCCGAAAGTCTGGATGAAGCGGACCTGAGGGAAGGTAGCTTTGAGGCGTGCGAGCAGGCTCTCCGGCATGGGCTCGGTGCCGTACGTGATGACGCGCAGTGAGCTAAGGTCGGCCGTGACTCCCGCCGCAAGGAGGAGATTCAGGAACGTGGGCGAGGCCGGCAGCACGGCGACGCGATGGCGGGCGATCGCCGCGGCGACGTCGGCCGGCGCGCGCGAAGCCGGTACAACGACGGGGGCGCCGGCGGCAAGGGCGCCGAAAAGCGTGTTGAGTCCGCCAATGTGGTCGAAGCCCAGCAGGGCGAGCACGGCTAGGCCGTTGGGGTGGCGTTCCGCATAAGTCGCGAGTAACGTGTTGAGGTTTTGCACCATCGCCTTGGGTTGGCCGCTGGTGCCGCTCGAGAACAAGACTAGTCCAGCGGCTCCGCTCGCGTGTAGTTGCTGGAAGAGCGGGTGGGCCGATGCCTCATCGATGCGTGGCAAGAGATTCCAGGCATACCCTTCGGCGGTCACGACCCACTGCGCGTTGACCTGCGCGAGGCGCGCCGGGTGCTCGGCGGGATTGCCGGCGAGCGGGACGGCGAAATGACCGGCGGCTTCCAGCGCGAGCAGCCAGGCGGTCGAAGCCGGACCATGGCCGCCGACGACGGCGATGGCGGCAGGACCGGGCAGACGCAACCCCGCGAGGGCGCGGGCGGCTTCATTCACCAAGGCGGCCATGCGTGCATAGGAGCATGCCCCCCAAGCGCCGATAAGCGCGGGTTTCTCACCGGCGGTGACGAACCGCTGCTGGAGCCAGGTGTTCAAGCTGTCAGGGAAGGCCGACGTCGCCGAGGTAAGCGATCCGCCCGGCCTCAGCGGAACGCACGTGCTCGAGCAAGAACGCGGCGGCCGTCGCCGGAGTGGGCGAAGCGGCGAGATCAAGTTGGTGATTGAGCGCCGCTAGGCGGTCGCGCGGGACCGCCCGCGTCAGGGCGGTATCAATCGGGCCATAGCCCACCGCCGAGACGATGACGCCAGAGGAGGCCAGTTCTTTGGCAGCGACCTTAGTAAGCGCCTCGACCGCGGCCTTACTGGCGACATAGGCGGCTTCGCCTTCCAGCGAGAGGGGTACGGCGACGGTGGTGACGTTGACAATACGGCCGGCCCGCTGACGGACCATGACCTTGCCGACGGCCTGCAGGCAGTGGAACGTGCCGAGATAGTTCACGCGCATGAGCCGATCGGCGGTCTCGCCCGGCGTGAGCAGCAGCGCGTTCATCGAAGCCGCGCCAGCGTTGTTGACCAGGAGGTCGATCCGGCCGGACTCAGCGATGGCCGCGACGACGGCGCGCACGGCGGCCTCATCGGTGACGTCGACGGCGTGGGCGGTGAAGCGCTCATGCGTCAGCGTCTGCGGACCGCGGGCGAACCCATGCACAGTCCAGCCGTCGGCCAATAGACGTTCGGCCAAGGCGCGGCCGAGACCTTGGGAAGTGCCAGTGATGAGAGCGGTGGGCATTTTAGTTTAGAAGGCAGAGTTGATCAGTTGATCGGTTGGCCAGTTGGCCGGAGGCAGAGTAGCATTCGCTCAAAGGGAAACCGGAGACCGGATGATTGGCTGGGGACATTCTTTTCAGGTCTCGGGTCTCGGCCGTCGGGTGCCAGGTTCAGGTGTTCAGGTTCGGGACC
>CAIVYX010000016.1 GCA_903910245.1 uncultured Opitutia bacterium
CTCCGATGTCCAAGGTCCTGGTAGCCCTCTCCGGCGGCGTTGATAGCGCCGTGGCGGCCCTTCTGCTCAAGCAGCAAGGGCATGAGGTGCATGCCGCCTACTTCCGGACCTGGATGAACGAGGAAGGCCTGCCCTTCCCCGGTGAATGCCCCTGGGAGGACGACGTCCGTAACGCCCAGGCCGTCGCCGAGCACCTCGACCTGCCCTTCCGCATCATCGACCTCGTCCAGGATTACCGCGACACGGTCGTGCAGTACCTCGTCGACGGCTACCGCCAAGGCCTGACCCCGAACCCCGACATCATCTGCAATCGTGAAATGAAGTTCGGCGTCTTCCTGCGTAAGGCACTCAAGGACGGGTTCGACGTCATCGCGACGGGCCACTATGCGCGCCGCCGCGAAAATACCGACGGAACGTTCGACCTGCTCGAAGGCCTCGACCCAAACAAGGACCAGTCCTACTTCCTCGCGCTGCTCCGCCAAGAACAGCTCGCGAAGGCGATCTTCCCGATCGGCGAACTGCTGAAGCCCGAAGTCCGCCAACTCGCGGCGGACGCGAAGCTGCCGAACGCCGAACGCAAGGACAGCCAAGGTATCTGCTTCCTCGGCCAGATTCCGGTCCAAGATTTTCTCGAGCGGCACATCCCGGATTCGCCCGGTCCGGTCGTGAACGCCGCCGGCAAGGAGATCGGCAAGCACCGCGGCCTGCATCGCTACACCATCGGCCAGCGCAAAGGCATCGGCCTGCCCTCCAACACCGACAACGAATACTTCGTCGTGGTGAAGAAGGACTTCGCGACGAACACCCTGCACGTCGCCTTCGACAAGCCGGACGCGCCCTGGCTCTACACCGGAGAAGCCATCGCGCGCGATTTCACCTGGATCAACCAGCCCGTGGTCGGCGAACAGGACATCCTCGCCCGCGTGCGTTACCGCGACAAAGCCACATCCGCCCGCTTCATCCCGCAGCCTGACGGCACCGTCCGCCTCCGCTTCGCCGAGACCCAGCGCGGCCTCGCCCCCGGCCAGGTGCTCGCTGTTTACCACGACCGCGTCCTCATGGGCGGAGGAGTATTCCTCTAAGGGGTAGGGGCAGGGGTCGGGGTAGGGGCAGGAGATGCATCAGGCTGAAGATATGGTGGCGAGGCGTTCCGAAAACTCCTCAGGGTAGAGTTTTATTTCCTACCCCTACCCCGACCCCTGCCCCTCTTTGTTTGCCGCCCTCCTCTTGACCTTCTCCCCAATGTGCGGAGGGTAACCCCATGCCCGAAGGCTCCGCCGTCCAACGCATGTTCTCCGGGATCGCCTCCCGTTACGACTTCGCAAACCGCGTGTTGAGCCTCGGCCTGTGCGTGGGGTGGCGCGAACAGCTCGTGGCCGCGACTAAGGCCGCCCAGCCGAAGACCGTCGCTGACCTCGCCACCGGCAGCGGCGACGTGGCCTTTGCGCTTCGCCGCGACCTACCAGCTGATTGCACGATTGTCGGTTATGACTTCTGCGAACCGATGCTCGAGCTCGGTCGCAACCGCTCGCAGAAGGAAAACGCCTCCCTGGAATTCAAACCAGGCGACTGCATGGCGCTTCCCATCGCCGACGCCTCGCAGGACGTGGTCACGATCGCCTATGGCGTACGTAATTTCGAAGACCGCGCCATGGGCCTCAGAGAACTGCGTCGCATCCTGCGCGCGGACGGCACGTTGCTCATCCTCGAGTTCTCCCAGCCCAGCGCCTGGTTCGCACCATTCCACTTTATCCACGTCAGGTGCGTGCTTCCGGTGCTCGCAGGAATCCTCACCGGCGACTTCGGCGCTTACAAATATCTCGGCACCAGCATCGCGGGCTTCCCAGATGCTGAAGGACTCGATGCGGAGCTCAAGGCCGTCGGTTTCGCCAAGGTAAGCCATAAAAGGATGCTTTTCGGCACGGTGGCCCTCCATCAGGCGCAGGCCTGAAAAATTCCTTGCCTTAGGGACCGGGGGTCGTTTGCTCAATTCCTCACTACGGGCTCGTGGTGAAATGGATATCATTTCTGACTACGGATCAGACGTTTGGGGTTCGAATCCCTACGAGC
>CAIVYX010000017.1 GCA_903910245.1 uncultured Opitutia bacterium
CCTTCATGACGGCGATCCAATATTCGCGCTCGAGGACCACGCGGCCGCGAGTGGACCAGACGGCCTTCATCGCCGGGGAGGCGTAGCGATCGGCGAGGACATTAGGGACGTTATCGGATTCCATCGGTTTGGAAGGGGTTTATATCACGCGGAACGCTTCACGGCAAGCGCTCGGAGGAACATCGCGCGGACGGAGGACTCGTCCTCACCGCGATTGGAGGCGTCGAAACAGTCGGCGCAGGCGAGCTGGAGGTCGACGAGTTCGGCGAGGGTATAGCGGGCTGCGGCCGGGGCGACCTTGTTGCTCACATACCAGGCGTTCTGCGAGAAGAGGTTGGCGGAAGACTTCGCGGCGGACCCGAAGGTCGGGCCGTGGCGGCCGCTAGCGGCCTCGAACTGGCCCTTAGGCAGGCCCGCATCGCTGACGCGGAAATCGCCAGAGTCGGCGAGGCAACGGATCTGGATGAGGAGCCGCAGGCGGTTCTGCAGGACGATGAGGAGCGGACGACTGGAATCTTCGTTGAAGAAATAACGATCGAGGGACTCCATGCCCCACTTCAAATCGCGGGCGGCAAGCGCCTCGATGGGCTCGAAGAATTCGCCTTCGCCGAAAGTCGGTACGATGAGGTGGACGTCGGCTTCCTTGATGGTGCCGCCGGCCCCGACATACGTCGCGAGTTTCTCGCATTCGCCCAGCACAAGGCGAGTCGACTGCCCGACGCGTCCGACGAGGACCTCGGGTACGCCGCGCTCGAATTTCACGCCGAGGGTCTTGAAACGCTCGACGGCCAGCGCGACCTGCGCGTCGGCTTGCGCGTCGCCCTTATCGAACGGGCTCTTGGACGGAGAGGCATGCAGGATAAAATCGGTCGCCTCAGCCTTGAGATTGACGAGGGCCTTGCTGCGTCCGTCGTAAGGCGTGGCCGAGATGATAATCGAGACGGCGGGGTCGGACTCCACGACGACCTTCAATATGGCTGCGAGGCTCTCCTTCGTGAGCTCGGACTTGGCCGCGACGGAATCCGAGACGAGGTTGAAGTTGCGCAGCCAGATGACGCGCTTGCTGCCGAACATCGAAAGAGTCTTCACCGATTCGGTGAACTGCACCTCGAGCACCCGAGCGTCGTCGACGCGGATGATTTGTCCGTTGATGATCTCGGCTTCGGCATCGGCCCCAGCGGCCTTCTTGGCCTTCTCGAAACAGGCGCGACCATCCTGATCGACGAGGAATTCGTCCTTACCGGCGATGATGGCGAGATAACCAGGCACGTGCCTAATCTCCCGCCCTGCCCCCTCGTGGCAATCCTTTGTCGTTCGCAGGCCCTTCGCCCGCCCTCAGGCCCCGTGGATCAGGTCTTCGATGCGGTACTTGTTCAGCTGGCGACGCATGAAGTCCAAGGCGGTGTTCACGGCGCGCAACTTGACCTGACGGCGGTCGCCGGGGAGGACGACGCGACGGGACCAGACTCCGGCGGGGGAAGCATAACCAATATAGACCGTGCCGACGGGATCGGCCTCGGTGCCGCCGCCGGGGCCAGCATAACCGGTCACGGAGATGGCGTAGTCGGAACCGAACTTCTCGATGGCCGACGTTGCCATGGCCGCCGCGCATTCCGCTGAGACGGCGCCGTGCTGAGCAATCAGGCACTCAGGGATACCGAGCAGGTTGACCTTGGCGTCGTTGGCGTAGCAGACCGCCGAACCGGCGAAGACCTTGGAAGCTCCGGGGACGTTGGTAAAAGAATTGGCGAGCAGGCCACCGGTGCAGGACTCGGCGAGGGACACGGTCTTCTCGAGGCTGCGCAACTGCTCGACGACGAGGGAAGCGAGGCAGGCGTGGCCGGTGCAGACGAAGTCATGGCCGACGGCATCACGCACTTGGCGGGCGACCTCACAGAGTTGTTCGGCGGTGAAGCCGCTGCCGGCGGAAGAGATGCGTGCGTCGACCACGCCGGTGTGCGTGCCGAACGAAAGCACCATGCCTGGCTTGAGGAACGGTCGGACGATCGCTTCGAGCGGCACGGCGCCGATACCGAAGGTGCGGACCTGCACGTAGGCTTCGCCCTGACAGGCGCAACCGACATCACGGAGACGCGGCACGACTTCCTCTTCGAACATCGGGCGAAGTTCGAGCGTCGGACCGGGCAACATCACGAGCGCCTTGCCATCGCGATGATAGAATACGCCGGGGGAGGTGCCGCGCGGATTGGGGAGGGCCTCGGCCCCGGCAGGGATGAAGCACTGGCTGAGGTCCGCTTCGGAAAGTTTGCGGCCGATGAGTTTGAAGCGCTCGCGCAAGGCCTGCTCAGCGGAAGGCACATGCTCGAGCTTGAGCCCGAGGGCCGAAGCAACGGCCGCGCGCACGTGGTCGTCGGAGGTCGGACCGATGCCACCGGTGGTGACGATGAGGTCATA
>CAIVYX010000018.1 GCA_903910245.1 uncultured Opitutia bacterium
AGGCCACTCAGGCTAACGTCCGCTTCGCCGGCAACCCGAACGACCCGGCCGCCATGCGCGACCTCAGCCAGGCCGAAGCCGGTCTTAGCGGCGCCTTGGGTAAGCTGATGGTCGTCTCCGAGCAGTATCCTCAGCTCAAGGCCGACGCCACCATGCGCACCCTGATGGAAGAGCTCTCCTCGACCGAGAACCGCATCGCCTTCTCCCGCCAGGCCTTCAACGACGCCGTCTTGTTCTATAACAACGGCCGCGAAGTCTTCCCGCAGGTCTTCATCGCGAACGCTTTCGGCTTCACCGCCGCCGAGTTCTTCAAGATTGAAGATCCCGTCGAAAAGGTCGCCCCGAAGGTCGCGTTCTAAGCTTTTTAAAATCCTCCGATTATGAGCATCTTCGCCACCCTTAACCCTGAGCAGTTGGGGCGCGTCCAGCGTGCTCGCAATGCCGTCTCACCTTTCGATATCGGGGCCTGCCTCACTCAATCCTTCGAAGCGCTGAAGCGGGATTTCTGGAACATCGTCCTGGTTAATTTCCTTTGGATGCTCCTGAGCTGCTTCATCATCACGATTCCTCCGCTCGCGGTCGGCATGTGCCGTTTCAATGAAAAGGCTCTCCGCGGCGAATCCGCCCGATTGGACGACCTCTTCAGCGGCTTCAACGATTTCGGCGTATCTTGGCTGATGCTGCTGGTCATGATCCCATTCTTGATCGTGGCTTTCGTGCTCTGCTATCTGCCCGGCATCTATCTCTCGGTCGCCTGGATGCTCGCTTGGAACCTGTTGGCCGACAAGCGCGGGAGTTTCTGGGAGTGCCTTGAGATGAGCCGACAGGCCGTCACCGCCCACTGGGGCTGGGCTTTCCTGCTGACCATCGTGGCGCAGATCATCTCCCAGGCTGGCATCATCGCTTGCTTCGTCGGAGTCTTTGCCACTTTGCCCTTCTACATGTTGATGGTCTCTGCGGCCTACCGGCGTCTTTTCGCCGAGCCTCAGCTCTAAGCTGCTGACCACGGCCGATGGCCGCTACGATGAATTTCTTCCGGGCCCAGGATGAGGCCCGCGGACGCACGACCAAGCTGGTCGTGCTTCTCGTGTTGGCGATCCTCGTGCTGACCGGCACCCTCTACGTCCTCGCGGTCTTCCTGACTGGTTACCACACCGTGCCGACGCGCTCCGTTGGTGTCTCCTCGCTCATCTTCGACGGGGCGCATCGCGATTGGTTCCAGCCGAAGCTGTTTTGCCTCACCACGGGCCTTGCGCTCGCGGTCATCCTCGGCGGCAGCCTCATGCGCATCGCCGAGCTGTCAAAGGGCGGCGGCGCCATCGCGCTCCGCCTGGGCGGTCGCCTGGTCAGCGGCGTCACCAAGGACCCCGCCGAGCGACGCTACTTGAACGTCGTGCAGGAGATGGCCCTCGCGGCCGGCCTGCCCGTGCCGCTGTGCTTCGTCCTCGACCACGATGAGTCCATCAACGCCTTTGCCGCCGGCAATTCGCCCCAGGATGCCGCTGTAGGAGTAACGCGCGGCGCGTTGCTCAACTTAACCCGCGACGAGTTGCAGGGCGTGATTGCGCACGAGTTCAGCCACATCGGCAACGGGGACATGAAGCTCAATCTGCGTATCATCGGGGCCATCGCCGGCCTGACCGCGCTGGCCCAGTTGGGCTACATCTTCTTCCGCCTGGCCGGTTCCGTGCGGGGTAAGAACTCCGCGCCCATCGCGTTGGGCATGGTCCTCACCGGGGTGGTGGTGCTGCTCATCGGTTCCGGCGGCATTCTTTTCGCCAAGGTCATCCAGGCCGCGGTCTCGCGCGAACGCGAATACCTCGCCGACGCCTCCGCGGTGCAGTTCACCCGTAATCCGCTTGGGCTCGGTTCCGCGCTGAAGAAGATTGCAGGTTTCTCCGGCGCCCGTCGTGAAGTCTCCGAGGCCGAGCTCGAAGCCCAGCATCTCTTCTTCGCCTCCTCGGGTGGTTTCCTCGAATCCCTGTTCTCCACGCACCCCCCGATCAACGAGCGCATCCGCCGGATTGACCCCGCCTTCGACGGCATCATTCCCGACGTCCAGCCGGTTGCGGTCTCGGCCGATGATGCCTCACCGGTCTCCCGCGCCGCACCGGTCGCCTCCGCCGCGCCGCCCTTGCCGGTGGCCGCGCCCCGCGCCGTGCCGACCGACCATCAGATCCAGGACTCGGTCGGCTTCCGCGGACGGATTCCCGAGACTTTGCGGAACGCTTCCGACGACCCGGTCAGCGCGATGGGCCTCGTCCTCGGTCTCTTGCTGCGTCGCGACCCAGCCTTGCGTGTGGCCCAGTTGTCGAAGGCCCGCAATCTCGCCGGCGGCGAAGTGGCGCGCGAAGCCGAGAAGTTCGAGCCGCTCCTCCGGGCCCTGTCGGCGGGATCGCGTGTGCCCTTGCTGGATCTATCGATGCCGGCTTTGCGTCAGCTCTCGGCGGAGCAGCAGGATCTTTTCCGGCAGGCCATCACGCAGGTCGGCTACGAAGCCGATGATGGCCTCATCGTCTTGCTCATCCAGGCGTCGATGCGGCGTTATCTTTCCCGCGAGAAGAATCCGCCCAGCCGCCCCGGCGACCTTGCCGATGCCTACGGGCTCGTTCTCACGGCCGTGGTCCGCACTTCGGGCGAATCCGCTGAAGCGCAGGCGCGGGCCTATCGACTCGGCGCTGTCGTACTGGGCCTCCCTGGACTTGACGCAAATTTGCTGCCTGCCGAGAAGGTCAATCTCCAGAAGGTCGACGAAGCCTTGGCGGTCATCGCCGGACAAAGCGTTTACGATCGTCGCAAATTCGTCCGCGCGTGCGGCGCCGCGATGCTCCACGACGACCGGGCCGAGCCCGCCGAGGTCGAGATCGTCCGCGCCGTGGGGGATTCGCTCGGCATCAGTTTCGCGACGGGAATGAAGGTGTAAATTACGGCTTCGCCGCGTGCAAACGTGCGAAGGTGCAAAAGTGCAAAGGTGTGAACACGGCTAACCTCGCGGGGTATTTCACTTTTGCACGTTTGCACGGGGGCGGTAGCCCCGTTTGCACCTTTGCACGGACGGCTGCGCCGTCCTTTACGCGATCAACGACTCGCCAGTCATCTCCGCCGGCTTCGGCAGGCCCATGAGGGCGAGCAGGGTCGGGGCGACGTCGGCGAGGCGACCCGTTCGGCGGGTCTTGAGCGACTTGCAGCCGGCGCCGTAGAGGATGACCTCGACGGGGCTGAGCGTGTGGCGCGTGTGGGCGCAATTTTCTTCCGGCTCCCACATCTGGTCGGCGTTACCGTGGTCGGCCGTGACGAGGGCCTTGCCCCCGACCTGGTCGATGGCGG
>CAIVYX010000019.1 GCA_903910245.1 uncultured Opitutia bacterium
GATACCGATGCCGGGGCCGGAAGCGGTGGTGATGGCTTCGTCGGGCTTCAGCGTCGCGGAGACATCGATCGGCTTGCTCCACGTCACGCCATCGTCGTCGGAGCTCACGTAGCAAGAGCGATTACCCGTGGGGTCGGCCGGTCCGACCGGGAGTCCGCCGAACTCTTTTCCGCCAGCCGGGAAGGTCTGGTAGAAGAGGAAGATGCGGCCAGACTTGGTTTCCTGGACGAGGCAAGGGTTGTTGCAGCTATCCGCACCCTGTTCGTAGGCGACCTTGGGCTTGGACCACGTGGCACCTTCGTCCTTGGAGAAGGAGATCACCAAGTCGTTGCCAGCCTGGTCGGTCGGTTTGTCGCGGCCTTCGGCTACGGCGAGCAGCGTGCCCTTCTGCGTACGCAGCAGCGAAGGGATACGCACGGAAGGATGCGACAAGTTCTGCTTGGCTTCAAAGACGATGACGTCGGTTCCGTCTGCCGCGAAGGAGTGGACGCAGAGCAGGCTAAGGAGGAGGGCGAAGCGCATGTTTAGAAATTCCAGCTGAAGAAGTCGATGGCTTCGAGTTCACCGATCATCTTCTTGGTCTCGGCGACGTCAGGGTTGCCGTTGGGCAGGCGGGCGGGTCCGAGCGGCACGCCGAGGTGGCCCATCAAAGCTTTGGCCGCGCCCATGTAGCCACGCTTGGCGAGGATATCGACGACCGGCTGGACTTTAGCCTGTTCGGCTTCGGCCTGGGTAGCGTCGCCCTTGGCGTGGGCGGCGATGGTGCGGAGTAAGGGCCCCGCGTTGAAGTTATAGGTACTACCGACGCCGGCCGTCGCCCCTGCGCGGAGCGCCAACAGGAAGCGTTCATCAACGCCAAAGGGAAGGTCGAAGCGGCCGCCCTCGAGCGTCTGCGCCCGACGCATTGCGTCCAGGTCGGGATTGGAATACTTTACGCCAGCGAGGTTTGGGATGACCGGCGAAGCGGCCTTGAGGAACTCGTCGACCGGGAATCCGCTGATACCGGTCATGCTTGGAATGTCGTAATAATAGAACGGCGTGTTCGGCGCGGCTTTCGCCACCATCGCGCAGCTGGCCACGAGATCGGCCAACGTACGGGGCTTAAAGTAGGACGGCGCGATCATCGACACCGCCTTCGCCTGATTTTTCTCCGCGTGTGCGGCGAGTTCCGCGGCTTCGTTCAGGCAGTTGGCGCCGACATGGACGATGACGTCGATACCGATAGCCGGGCCGACGACGGCCCAGCGGTCATTGAGGGCGGCGCGTTCGGCGGCGGTGAGCGAACTGCTTTCGCCGGTGGTGCCGCCGATGAACACGGAGGTGATGCCCTTATCGCGGAGAAAGGCGGCCTGCTTCTCGATGACGCCGAGGTTGAGCGAGCCGTCGGCGTGGAAGGGCGTGTGGGTGGCCGTGCAGAGGCCGGAGAACTTGAAGGCGGACATGATTAGGAAGTGGTGCTTTCGCGCGGGCGGATACAGAGCGCGATGAAGATGGAGAGCAAGGCGATCCCGGCGAAGACGCCGAAGATGAGGTTCAGTGGCATGTGTTGGTCGCGTAGGGAACCGAAGATCCAGTCGGCGAAGCCGCCGCAGCTGATACTCACGAAATTCATCAGGCCATAGCCCGTGGCGCGATGTTCCGGCCCGACGAGTTGGCAGAGGATGGGCATGCTATTGCAGTCGAAGAAGCCCCAGCCGAGCCCGAAGACGATGAGGAAGAGCACGGCCACGAAAAGGGTGGACGCGTTGCCGACGCCGAAGAGGGCCGGCAGCAGGAGGAACGTGCCAATGGCGCTGACAAAGATGCGTCCGCGGATATTCGTACGCATCCAGCGGTCGGCGAGCCAACCTCCGAGCACCGCGCCAACAATCGCGGCGAGCTGCCAGTAGAGCACGGCGGAGATGCCGGCCTTACCCTGGCCGAGGTTGAAGCGTTCGCGGAGGATGTCAGGCATCCAGTCGCGCACGACCCACGCCGCCATGGCGGGTAAGGTGAAGTAAACCACAAGAAGCAGGAAGCTGGGATTGCCGAGCAGCGAGCGGACGGTCGAGCCTGCAGCCGGCTTGGAAACGGCTTCAACCGTCGCTGGTCGATTGCGGAGGAAGAGGAAGAGCGGGAAGGAATAAGCGATACCGAGTAGGCCGCACCACGCGAAGGCGCCGCGCCAGCCGATAGCTGGGTCGTCTGCGGCGTAGCCAGCGAATCCGCCGATGATCACACCGATATAGATGCCCATCTGGTGGATTCCGATGGCACGTGAACGCGTGGGTCCGAGGTGGTAGTCAGCGATGAGAGCGAGCGCGGCGGGAATGTAGAATGCTTCGCTGACGCCCATGATGGCACGCGTCAAGAGCAGCTGGTCGTAACTATGGACCTGGCCCGTGGCCCACGTGATTGCGGACCAGGTGAAAAGACTGAAGCAGATGACGTGGCGTCGACTGACCCGGTCGGCGAGATAGCCGCCGATAGGGCTGAAGATTGCGTAGACCCACTTGAATGAACCAAGGATCAGCCCCCACTGCGCCTTGGTCTGGATCTCCGGGATGTCGCTGACCATGGACGACTTCATCGTCGCGAGCATCTGGCGGTCGAGGTAGTTGAGCAACGCGACCGGAATGAGCAGCAGGACGACCAGCCAGGCCGTGCGGGAGGCGGAGGGAGTTTCGTTCATCGATATTTGGCGGGGATTGGCCACCGGGTGAGCTTGGGCGTACGGACGCCAGGGCGGACCTCGCCGCTCACGGTGACAAGGTCATCGCCCAGTCGCAGGAGCGGTGCGACCGCGACGGGGTGCGGCCATTCGCCGACGTCGGTTACCTCGAAGGTCTCGAGGTCCATGACGAGGATGCGCCGTGCCAGCCCGGTGTGCGTCTCGTAGGGCTGGCCATATTGGGTGCCGTCGTCGCCGCCGACAAAGAAAAGATGCGTCTGCGAGAGCACGCCCGGGCCAGCGGCGCCGGCGAGTTTGTTCGGCAGTCCGTGGAAGCGATTACCTTCCCCGTCGGTCGATTGGTAGGCGAGGTTCTCGTGGTAGTTGCGGAAAGGCTTACCGTCTTTCTCCGACAGCGAGCAGCCGCCGCCCCAGACGAGTTTGCGTAGCCCTGAACCTACAAGCGGGATGATGCGCCCGTAGCTCGGGTCGGCGTCGGTCGTGCGCCAAGGCTTGTCGGGGTCGTCGAGGTCGAGCGACGTCAGGGTCTGGATCGCGGTCATGTCGTCGGGCCGGGCGATACCGCCAATGACGATGAGGTGGCCGTTAGCCGAAGTGAAGCCGGCGTAGGCGCGCGGCTGGGTCATGCTTTCGGCGAAACGGGTCACTTTGCCATCTAGGCCGACGAGCCAGACGTCCGCGCGATGGCCTTCGGCGGAAGCTCCGCCGGCGATGAC
>CAIVYX010000020.1 GCA_903910245.1 uncultured Opitutia bacterium
CGCACGTGCTTCCGGCGCCAGGAGCCGAAGGTGGCAAGAAGAAGGTAAAAAAGAATAAGTAAGCTCATGTTCGGAGGAAAATGCCCCTTTGGCCATAAGCCCTCCGATCCTTTCAAGGCGAAGCGGGAGGCTGGACCGGTCGCGCGTTACGAATTCCAGGGAGAACAGATTCCCATGATCCTGCGACATGCCGACGTCCGGCAGGCGGCCAAAGACTGGCGGACCTATAGCTCCGACGCGCCCTTCCGCGTACCGATTCCTTCTGAGGAGGAAGCTCGCTCGATGCGCCAGCTGCCGATCGAGACTAATCCACCCGAGCACACCGAATACCGGGCCATCGTCGAACCGTTCTTCAACCGTCCGAAGCTGCCTGAGATGATCGCGCAGGTCGAAGCGCTCATCGATAGCCTCTTACGCGACGCAATCGCCCGCGACACGACCGAGGTCGTCCACGGCTTTGCCCTGCCCCTCCAGGCCCGTGCGCTCACCTATCTCCTCAATACCGCGGAAAGCGAAGCCGACCTCTGGATCGGCTGGGGCATCCACGTCTTCCGCGTCCGGGGCGGCCTGAAGAAAGGCGTCGAATTGGAGAACTACCTGCACGCCAAGTTCGATGCGGCCAGCCGCGCGCCTGGCGCCGACTTCTTCAGCGCGCTCACGCAAGCGACCTTCCGCGGCCGTCCGCTCACGCGCGAAGAAATGATGGGCTTCGCTAACCTGGCCTTCGCCGGTGGCCGCGACACAATCATCCATACCGTCGCCTGCGCTCTCGGTCACCTCGCCGCTAACCCCGAGGCGCTGGCCTACCTCCGCGAAGACCCGAAGCGCATCGTGCATGCGAGCGAGGAGTTCTTTCGCTTCTTCATGCCGCTGACACACATCGGCCGCGTCTGCCCCGTCGCCACGTCCGTGCACGGCGAACAGGTCCTCGCCGGAGGGCGCGTCTCGCTCGGCTGGGCTTCCGCCAACCGCGATGAGTCCGTCTTCCCGCAGGCCGACGAGTTCAAGATCGACCGCAAACCGAACCCACACCTGTCGTTCGGCTTCGGCGAACACCTCTGCCTCGGCGCCCCGCACGCCCGCCTGATTGTGCGTACCCTACTGCAAAAATGCGTCGAGCTCGTCGGGTCGATGGAGATCGTCTCGGCCGAGGAACGTACGGAGACCGAGCATGACTACGAGCGGAAGCTCGGGTATGAGTCGCTGGTGCTGAAGTTCCACCCGCGGGCCTGAACGGGGTTGCCATGAGGGAGGCGAGGACCTAGCCCTTCTTTGCCCTAACCTTCGCCTCACAGCGGGGTTCCAAACACGTACCCCGCCATGTTCGCCTTCAGCCTGACCATCTTCTGGGGAGCCTGCCTGCTCTTCCTCGTCCAGCCGCTGATTGCGCGCTTCATCCTCCCCTGGTTCGGCGGCGGGCCTGCCGTCTGGACGACATGCATGCTGTTCTTCCAGGTCCTACTCCTCGGCGGCTACGCCTACGCCCACTTCAGCATCAGCCGCCTCACCCCTCGCCGTCAGGTCATCACACACCTCTGCCTCTTGGCGCTCGCGGTGGCCCTGCTCCCGATCACCCCAGGCGACCAATGGAAGCCGACCGACGGTTCCAATGCTGCTGGACACATCCTGCTGCTACTCTTGGCCTGCCTCGGCCTGCCCTATCTCGTGCTCTCGGCTACCGGGCCGCTCTTGCAGGCTTGGTTCAGCAAGGCGAACCCCGGCGTCTCGCCCTATCGTCTCTACGCCCTTTCGAACATCGGCTCCCTCCTCGCGCTCCTCGTCTATCCGTTCGTGCTCGAACCCCAGCTCGCCCGTCAGGCCCAGGCCAACTGGTGGTCCATCGGCCTCGCCCTCTACGCCGGCCTCGCCGGCTGGTGCGGTTACAAGGTCTGGAAGAGCGCCGGCGCCGATACGAAAGCCGCCATCGCGGACGACGCGGAAGAAGCTCCCTCGATGAGCCGTAAGCTGCTCTGGTTCGCCCTGCCCGCATGTGGCGTGATGCTACTCCTCGCGATCACCAATAAGCTCTGCCAAGACATCGCCGTCGTGCCCTTCCTCTGGGTCCTGCCGCTCAGCCTTTACCTGCTCTCGTTCATCATCAGCTTCGACAGCCCGCGCTGGTATCACCGCGCCGTCTGGTTGCCCCTCCTCGCCGCGCTACTCGGCATGGTACTGTATAATCTCAATCAGGCGGAATCACACCCGAACATTACGCCGCTCGCCACGCTTTACCTCGGCACGATGTTTGTCGCCTGCATGGTCTGTCACGGCGAGGTCTTCCGCCTGCGACCAGGTGCCAGCCGCCTGACCAGCTATTACCTTTCTATCTCCGCCGGCGGGGCGGTGGGCGGACTCTTCGTCGCCCTCGTGGCCCCGTTCATCTTCCTGGATTACTTTGAGCTCCATCTCGCGCTCTTCCTCACGGCGGCACTCGTGCTCGGCGTGCTCCGCCAAGACGCCACGTGCTTCTTACAGAAGGGCCGCGGCCGCTGGGGCTGGGCCGTCCTGCTGCTGCTACTCCCGGCCTTCGGTTACGGCCTGTACGACGTCGCCGCGACGTCCTTGCGGGGCGCCCTCTCGGTCACCCGCGGTTTCTACGGTGTGCTCAAGGTCATCGAGAACGATGCCGGTAACCCCGAACTGCATCATCTCACGCTGCAGCACGGCGCTACGATCCACGGACTCCAATACGTCGACCCCGAGAAACGCACCAACCCCAGCAGTTACTACACCTCGACCAGCGGCGTCGGGCGACTTCTGCGCACCGTCAAGCCCGAAGGCGGTCGCCGTGTCGGCGCCGTCGGCCTCGGTTCCGGCACCCTCGCCGCCTGGGGACGCACCGGCGACACGTTCCGCTTCTACGAAATCAATGACGACGTGGCCCGCCTCGCGACCTCGACGTTCACCTACCTGAAGGACTCCAAGGCGAAGACCGAACTCGTCATGGGCGACGCTCGCCTCCGCATGGAAGGGGAACCTAATCAGCAGTACGACGTGATCATCCTCGACGCCTTCAGCAGCGATGCCATCCCGGTGCACCTGCTTACGCTGGAGGCCTTCGCGACCTACCAGCGCCACCTAAAGCCTGACGGTGCCATCGTGATCCACGTCTCGAACCGCTACCTCGACCTCCACCCCGTGGTCTACCGCATCGCGGAGAAGATCGGCTTCCCGGCTATTACCATCGACGACAACGACACGGCCTACGAGGACGCTGGTTTCTACGGCTCGGACTGGATCATCATGACGCGCAACCAAGCCTTACTGAAGCAGCCGCTCCTGCTCGACGTGACCAGCGCCCCGGTTGAATTCTCCGCCCGAGTCCTTCCCTGGACTGACGAACGGAGCGATTTACTCCGCATCATGGTCTCCGAGGAAGGCAGCTTCCTCCGCTGGTTGCAGGGACTCTGAGGTTTTCACTGATCTCGAGTAGGTCTTATTGCCTTTTATCAGAGCGAGGGCTACCCCTTACCCACCCATGATCGTCAGCCGGCTCATCCTCACCCTGCTCCTCGGCGCGCTGAGCTGTCTCGCGGCCGAGCCGGTGAAAAAGCCGGCTAAGGTTCAGCCGCAACCATGGGGTACTTGGGTAGAAGCCGACTTCCCTTTCTTCTCCTCAATCCTCGACGCACGCCGGGATGGACTCGGTAAGAATAACCTCACGCCACGCGGGATCATCATCAAACTGCCCCATGACACCTGGGCCTGCTTTGACACCGACCTACTCCGCGTCTCCGCCGTCTGGCGTGGTAAAGGCGTGAGCGACAAAGCCCTCGCACCCGGCTCCTATCACGACCCCAGCCGCAAGA
>CAIVYX010000021.1 GCA_903910245.1 uncultured Opitutia bacterium
ATCTTTCCCTATGACGGCAGCTCGCCACCTGGCGAAAACCATCTCATGATCACCCATCAGAGAGCTGCCCGAGGATACATTCTGGTGATCATGGGCGCATGGAAACACTCGTTCCCTTCCCGAACACGATAGTTAAGCATGTAGCCGCCGATGGTAGTGCACCCCCGCTGGTGTGCGAGAGTAGGTCATCGCCAGGTTTACGGACCCCGGTCTCCGCGAGGAGATCGGGGTCCCCTCATTTACGCAGTTCGCCAGCCGGCCGGAGCATCCCTCCCGCCGGCTGGTTCGCCATGTCCAGTCCCGCCGGCTACCGGGCCAGGCTCCGCTATCCATGCCCGGTGCCGGACGAGTCGTACTCTGATCTCTAGGCTGACCCCTCCGACCCGCCCAGCCTTGCGGCGCTCTAGGCCTTAGCTCCGCCCAGCCAGCTCGCCCAGGGTCTGCTTAGAGGCTGCTGTCGCCATCAGGCTGACCTCAATGGCGGCCAGTTCCTTGGCGGCCGGATCCGACGTGAGGTCCGGCTCGCCGGCCGTTCCGGCTGAATGGGTGTCCACGACGGCCCAGAGTTCTCCGACGGTCATGGGCTCCAGCGGCCGTGCTGGCTTATGGCCACCGGTCCGTGATTCGGCCGCGAGGAGATTGGCGTCGCGCAGCATCTGGAGGCAGCCTTCTGCCACGGTGGCGGGCACACGTGCGCGCAGGGCGATGTCGTCGGCGGTGGGCCCATCCTGGCCGGCCCGGTAGCGCCGCAAGGTCTCGGAGATGCAGACGAAGGCGAGCGTGCGGCGGGCCCGATGGCTCAGCCCCTCCCACGCCTTGTGACGAGCGAGCGCGTGGCGATTCTGGTAAGCGTAGGCTATCTGTCCGCCAATCATTACGAAGAGCCAGGTGAGGTAGGTGCCGAACATTAGCACCAGGACGATACTCAGCTCTCCGTAGAGGCTCTGGAATTGGGTGACCTTGCCGACGTAGAGCGAGGCGATGCGATGATTGATCACCACAAGCAGGGCGATCGCGAGTCCGCCGATGAAGGCGGAACTCCAGCGCACGCGCACGTTCGGCATCATTCGATTGAACGCCGCGAAGGCGAGCGTGAGCAGCGCGATTGAGACGAGGAGTGGCCCGCTGCCGCTAAAGAAATTGATCATGGTACCGCCGCCCGGCACACGCTGCAGCCACGTGCTCAGCCAGGTGGTGCCCTCACCGATCGAAGCCGCGATGGACGCGGCCGAAAGCATCGTCAGCGTCGACGCGCCGACGAGGAAGAAGAGGACAAGGAAGAGCAGGTAGTTCGCGAAACGATCACGCCAGCTTCGTCCGAAACGCACACCCCAGATACCGTTCAACGCATCCTCGACGCGGCTCAGCATGAGCACGGCGAAGCCGAGGATGAGCACCAATCCAATCACGCCGGCTTCGCCACTCGCCGCGTTGGCGAGCAACCGATCGACGAGTCCATCGAGATCTTTGTTGATCTCGCGCAGGGTCACGATCTGTCCTGTCTTGCCTGCTTGCGCGACGACCTGCGGTGCGACGTATTCAACGGCGGCGACAATCGCGCGCTTCGCCGGATTGTCCGCCTGCGCACCCGCGCGCGAGAGGATGAAGCCAGAGACAGTGAGCGCGAGCGCGAGGAGCGGCCCCAGCGACATCAGCGTATAATAGGTGAGTGCGGCGGACTGCTGCGGCAGGCGATTGTCGAAGACGCCGTACCAGGTCGTGGCGATCACGCGCCAGCTGGCCTTGAGGTCCCCGCGCCATCCGCGCTGAGCCAGCGCTTCCGGCGTCCAGCTGGCGGCGAAGAAGCCTTGGCAGACTTTATCGCTCGGTGTTTCAGCGGTGGGGCCCTTGTTCATGGGCTGAAAGTGGGGCAGGGGGGCGTGCTCCGCAATCCCCGCCCTCCGCTGGCCGAGTGAACACCGTGAGCAACACCAACAAGTGACGTTTGCCGAGCCGTCTCGCCCCCTATTTTATTGGGGGATTCACCCTAACCGTGCCTCCTTCTCAAATTTTCGTCAAAAACCCTAATTGTGAATAAAGTTTTTTACCTAAGTAGCGAAATGTCAGGACCTTGCGTTAAATCACTACATATAGTGGTGAAATAAATTTGCAGCCCCTACATCTAGTAATTTACTTCCGGACATACCAATCACCTAGCGGCCTTACCGGCCTCTAACTAAGCCCTTTACCCCACTCTCCATCCATGGAAACCATCACCATCAAAGTAGGTCAAAAAACCTTCGTCCTCGATAAGACCAAAGCCGAGGAAGCCTTCGCCAACAAGCGCGTCATCAACGGTCGCGAGACCATGTTCTTCAACATCCTCCCGCTGAAGTACCAGTGGGCGTACGATCTCTACAAGACGATGAAGAACAACCATTGGGAGCCCGAGGATATCCCGATGCAGAAGGACTGCGAACAGTGGCGCGACCACACCGGCCAGCTCAGCGAAATCGACCGGTGGATTGTCAAGATGGCTATCGGCTATTTCTCCGCCGCCGAAGGCAT
>CAIVYX010000022.1 GCA_903910245.1 uncultured Opitutia bacterium
GAGCCCGCTGCTGAAGTTCGTGACGACGGCTGACCGCGACACGCGAATGCCGCCCAAGGGCGAGCGTTTGACCGCGGCCGAGGTCGATACGCTGAAACGCTGGATCGCCGAAGGCGCTGTCTGGCCGGAGTCCGCCTCCCTGAAGAAGACCGACCCGCTCAACTGGTGGTCATTGAAGCCCCTTGCGAAGCCCGCCCTGCCCTCCGGCGACGCCGCCCACCCGATCGACCGCTTCATTCTGGCGAAGCTCCAGGAGAAGCACCTGCAGCCCTCCGGCGTCGCCGATGCCCGCACGATCCTTCGCCGACTGAACTACGATCTCATCGGACTACCCCCCACGGCCGAAGAACTCGCTTCCTTCGAGAAAGAAGCCGCCCAAGACCTGCCCGGCGCCATCGGCCGCGCCGCCGACCGCCTACTGGCCTCGCCTCGCTATGGCGAACGCTGGGGACGCCACTGGCTCGACGTGGTCCACTACGGCGACACGCACGGCTACGACAAGGACAAGCTCCGCCCCAACGCCTGGCCCTACCGCGATTACGTCATCCGAGCCTTCAATGACGACAAGCCCTACGCCAGATTCGTCGAAGAACAGCTGGCCGGCGATACGCTCTACCCGCAGACGGCCGACGGACATATCGCCCAAGGGTTCATTTCCGCCGGCCCTTGGGATTTCATCGGCCACGCCGAACTTCCCGAGACCAAACTCGACGGAAAAATCGCCCGCGCGCTGGACCGAGACGACATGGTGTCCAACACGACCGGAGCCTTCCTCGCGACGACCGCCCAGTGCGCCCGCTGCCACACCCACAAGTTCGACCCCATCAAGCAGGACGACTACTACCGCCTCCAAGCCGTCTTCGCGGCGCTCGATAAGGCCGATAAGACTTTCGACGTGGACCCGGTGGTGGCCAAGCAACGTCCCCCGCTAGTCGCCGAACGCACGCGACTCGATGCCGAAATCAAAGCGCTTAACGAGAAGATCGCGACTGCCGACACCCGCCGCGTGACGCTCATCGGCAAGATCATCGATGAACTGAAACAAGGGTCCGCCGCCGTGGAACGCCTGGAATACGGTTACCACAGCGGGATCTCCAAAGAACAGTCCGCCACGAAGTGGGCCCAGGTCGACCTGGGCGTCGCCCGCGAACTCACCGAGGTCATCCTAACGGGCTGCCACGATACCTATAACAACATCGGCGCCGGCTTCGGCTTCCCGGCCCGTTATAAGGTCGAGCTGTCCGACGACGCGAAATTCACCCAAGGGGTGACCATCATCGCCGACTTCACCGCCGCCGATGTCCCGAATCCCGGCGTGAAGCCGCAACGCTTCCCGCTGGCCAAACTGAAAGGCCGCTTCCTACGCGTGACAGCCACCAAATTGGGCCTTCGTAAGAACGACTACATCCTGGCCCTCGCGGAATTGCAGGCCATCGACCCCAAGGGACGCAATGTCGCCCTGGGCGCCAACGTGACCTCGCTCGATAGCATCGAAGCGGGCCCGCGCTGGGGACGCCTCAACCTGACCGATGGTTACTTCTACGGTCCGAAGTCCGAACGCGACGATGCCCGTATCGCGCTCCTCGAACGCGAACGCGCCGAGATTCGCAAGGGTTCTAACAAGATCGCCCCGGCCGACACCTCCCGCCTCGCCGAGCTCACCGCCGCCCGCGCCAAGATCGCCAAAGAACTCGCCGCCCTCCCGGCCCCGCAGGTCGCTTACGTGGGCACGATCCACAAGGGCACCGGCTCCTTCGCCGGCACGGGCGCCAACGGCGGCAAACCCCGCCCGATCTTCATCCTGAAACGCGGTGACGTGAGTCAGCCCGACAAGGAAGTCGGCCCGGGCACCCTGCCCTTCACCAAGGAACTGACCTCGCAGTTCGATCTACCCGCTGACGCCCCGGAAGGTGCCCGTCGCGTGGCCTTGGCCAAGTGGATCACCGATAACCGTAATCCGCTCACTTGGCGCGTCATCGTCAATCGCGTGTGGCATTACCACTTCGGCCGCGGCTTGAGCGATACGCCGAACGACTTCGGTCGCATGGGCAGCCAGCCCACGCATCCCGAGCTCCTCGATTGGCTGGCCGTCGATTTCCGCGACAACGGTCAGTCGCTCAAGAAGCTCCACCGTCTGATCGTCACGAGCGCAACCTATCGTCAATCCTCCCTCGGCAACCCGGCCAACGAGAAGATCGACACAAGTAACGCCTTCCTCTGGCGCATGAACCGCCGCAAGCTCGAAGCCGAAGCGGTCAACGACTCGGTGCTCTCGGTCGCCGGCAAGCTCGACCTCACGATGGGCGGCCCGGGCTTCCAGGACTTCGTCATCGATAAGCCGCAGCACTCGCCGCAC
>CAIVYX010000023.1 GCA_903910245.1 uncultured Opitutia bacterium
CGCGGATGTGCTTCTGCGGGTAGCCCTTATCCGTGAAAATCTTGAGGACGATGTCGCGCTTGGTAAGGTTGTTAGACATGACGTTTCGTAAGTGTTGATAGACAAAGGCATGGGAAAGCGGTCGTGGCAATACCGCACCCGAAAAACCTTACTCCAAGTTCTGGACCTGCTCCCGGATGCGTTCGATCTCGGTTTTCGCCTCCAAAACCAGCTTGGTCGTGGCGATTTCCGAGGCCTTGCTGCCGATAGTGTTAACTTCGCGCAGTAGTTCTTGAATGAGGAAATCGAGCTTTCGTCCGCAATTAGGCTGTCCGAGTTCTGCCGAAAACTGGGCAACATGGCTTTTCAGGCGGACGACCTCTTCGGTGATATCCGAGCGGTCGGCAAAGAGCGCTAGTTCTTTCAGAACACGCTCATCGGACACATCCAGGCTCAACCCGGCATCTTTGAGCCGCTTGAGCATCGCATCACGATGGCGAACAGGTGCGGCCTTCTCGGCCTCTTCCATGCCTGCGACCATTGCGGCCATCTTGACGAGACGCGCGTGGAGGTCTTTGGCCAAGGCGGCGCCTTCGGCCTGGCGCATGATGACGAGATTCCCGAGGGCTTCTTCAAAAGCGGAACGGACGACAGCATCTGCGTCAGCAAAATCAGGCAAAACGACGGACGGACGGCGGCTGCTCTCGGCGAGACGCAGCAACAGTTCGCCATCGGCGTGCAACTTCAGGCCGCAGCGTTGGGCGATTTTGCCGAGCTCATCGAGGCTAGTGGCGACAGCTTCCTGGTCCCACTGACGCTGGGTCGCCGAGGCGGCAGCCTGCGTGACGCGAGCAGTGACTTTGCCGCGCTGCAGGCGGGCGCGAATCCAGCCAGAGGCGGCGGATTCCAGGGCGGGCCATGAGTCCGGTCCGAAGACGGAAACCTGCAGGTTCTTCTGGTTGACCGTCGCAACCTCGACCGAAAGGCGAAAGCCAGGGAGATTAATCTCGGCCCGACCGAAGCCCGTCATCGAGGAGGCAGCCATGTTCAGAGCTTGATCTCGGTACCCATGGCGCGGGCGGCACTCCAAACATCCTTATCGCCCCGACCGGAAAGATTGATGATCACGACCTGCTCCCTGGGCAAGGACGCCGCGAGCTTCACGCCATGCGCGACGGCGTGGCTGGTCTCGAGCGCGGGGATAATACCCTCGGTGCGGGAAAGGAGCTGGAAGGCCTCGAGGCATTCGCTGTCGGTCGCGTGAGCATAGTCCACGCGACCCTTTTCTCGGTAATAAGAATGCTCCGGACCCACGGCGGCATAATCCAGTCCGGCGGAAACGGAATGCGTTCCTTCAATCTGCCCTTCTCCGTCCATCAAGATGTTCGTCATGCAGCCTTGCAGCACGCCAAGTCGCCCGCCGGCAAAACGTGCGGCGTGCTCGCCTTTGCTGATGCCACGGCCGCCAGCTTCGACGCCAATGAGGCGGACGCCAGGTTCGTCGAGGAATTCGAAGAATGCACCGATGGCGTTGGAGCCGCCGCCGACGCAGGCGACAATGGCGTCCGGCAGGCGGCCTTCCGCGCGCAGAATCTGCTGTTTGGATTCGATGGAGATGATGCGATGGAAATCGCGGACCATCATCGGATAAGGGTGCGAACCGTAGGCCGTCCCCAAAATGTAATGCGTCTCGCGAACGTTGGTGACCCAATCGCGCATGGCCTCGTTGACGGCCTCCTTGAGCGTGCGCTGGCCGGCCTCGACGCCCCGGACCTCGGCGCCCATGAGACGCATGCGGTAGACGTTGAGGGCCTGGCGTTCCATGTCTACCGCGCCCATGTAGATCACGCACTTCAGGCCAAAGCGGGCGCAAACGGCGGCGGTGGCGGTGCCGTGCTGACCGGCGCCAGTCTCGGCGATGATGCGCTTCTTGCCCATGCGGATGGCGAGCAAAGCCTGGCCGATGACATTATTGATCTTATGGGCCCCAGTGTGGAGCATGTCCTCACGCTTAAGGTAGATGCGGGCGCCGCCGGCGTGCTTGGTCAGAGACTCGGCAAAGGTGAGCCCAGTAGGGCGACCGGCGTAATCGCGCAGCATGTCCGCGAAAGCCTGCTGGAAGGCAGGATCGCGACGGGCTTCATCGTAGGCCTTGGTCAGGTCCAGCAACGGCGTCATCAGAGTCTCTGGCACGTACATCCCCCCAAACTTGCCGAAACGGCCTCGCGCGTCCGGGACGTGGAAGCGTGGTTCGGTGGTCGGGATGAGACTGGAGGACGACATGGTCGTGATATCCTGCATAAAGCGGGAACGTCCACTAAGGGCAAGCGACAAGGGCTTTTGACGGCTTTCCTTGCCCCAGCACGGTCAGAAGCCTAATGGTCGCCCATGCTTCGTTTCGTCTTAGGTCTGTGGCTGCTCTCCTCTCTGCCAGCGATCGCGGCCGGGGAAACGCGCTCTCCTGAGGAAGTTCGCGCTGACTTCACCTACGGCCGCGCACTCGTCACGGGCACCGTCGAAGGCATCACCGAGTACCTGCCTGTCAGCTCCACTGGCCATATGATCATCAGCGATCGCCTGCTGGGAGTTCCGAACGACCCCCATGTCACCGTGTCTGGTCTCGCTGATCGTAAAGGCCGGGCAATCTCTTTGGAGCGCGTGGCCGACGACTATATCGTCATCATTCAACTAGGCGCAATTCTCGCCGTCATCGTGGCGTTCTTCGGCCGGATCCGCTCGCTTTTGTTCGGACTTTGTCGCGGAGAACGTCGTTCACTCGACCTCGCTATGGCCATCGTCGTGGCGTTCATCCCCGCGGCCCTGCTCGGATTTCTATTTAAGGATGCCATCACGGCATATCTTTTCTCGATCGAAGTCGTCGCCGCCGCCCTTCTCGTTGGCGGACTTGTCATCTTGGTCGCGGAACGTGTCCTGCCGAAGTCGGTTGCCTCGGGCGCTGACGAAGTCGCGACGATCGGCTGGCGCTCGGCTCTGACCGTTGGTCTCTGTCAATGCTTCGCCTTGATTCCCGGAACAAGCCGCTCACTGGCGACGATCCTCGGCGGCCGCGTGGCCGGGCTTTCCCACGCCGCCGCCACGGAATTCTCGTTTCTCGTCGGTCTGCTCACCCTTTCCGCCGCCTCAGTGTACAAGATGTGGGCGCTCGGCCCTGCCCTGACCCAGGTCTACCCGGCCGGGCCGGCGAGCGTCGGCCTGCTCGTCGCCGCCGTCACCGCCTTTGTTTCCGTGAAGTGGCTCGTCGGATACGTCTCCCGCAATGGCTTGGGCGTGTTCGCCTGGTACCGCATCGCCTTAGGCGGTGCGATCCTGGTGACGCTGGCGCTGAAGTGAGTCCGGTTTAAGCGCCCAGTTCGAAACCCTTACGGTAGACGCGGTGGACGTAGGCGTTGGCCCCTTCGTCGTTCGTCACTTTCATCTTGGCGCCGTCCCAGAGCAGTTTGCGGTCGGGGAAGCGGGAAGCGAGGTTGCCCATAAGCACCATTTCGGAGAGCGGACCGGAGTAATCGAAGTTCGACGAAGCGGCGACGCCGCCCTTGCAGGCGCGGATCCAATCCTTCTCGTGACCAGAGGTATTGCCCGGGATGCGCGGGATAGTCTTTGCGAGCTTCTTAGCCACCTCACGGAGGTCGGCGTTGAGGAGACGGGGCTTCTCGCCGTAGCAGCCGCACACGAGCTTACCCTTGTCGCCGATGAAGTAGCAGCCGCCGTTGGGATCGCCGAACGGCATATCGTCTTCGAGTTCGTCCGGACGCTGGGGCATCAGGCCGCCGTCCCACCAAGTGAGGGTTACGGGCGGCATCTCGCCTCGGGCGGGGAACTTGTAGCGGACGATTGAGGAGCGCGGATAGGATTCGTTCTTACCCGAGGTTTTCTTGCCGAAGGTCTCGTAGACAGTGGAGAGGTTGCCTTCGACGCTATCAGGGTAGCCCAAGTTGAGCGCCATGAAGGCGGGGTCGATAATGTGACAGCCCATATCGCCCAGAGAGCCGGTGCCAAAGTCCCACCAGGCGCGCCACTTGCCAGGGTGATACGAGGCGTGGAAAGGACGGAGAGGCGCTGGTCCGCACCACTGGTTCCAGTCCATACCTTGGGGGGCATTCTGGACATCGCTCGGACGGTCCATCTCGAGGCTCTGGGGCCAGATGGGGCGATTGGTCCAGGTGTGAACTTCGCGTACCTTGCCGATGAGGCCAGCGGCGATCCATTCGGTGACCTGCCGGATACCTTCGCCGGAGTGACCTTGGTTACCCATCTGGGTCACGACTTTATATTTATGGGCCGACTCGGTCAGGATGCGCGCTTCGAAGACAGAATGTGAAATCGGCTTCTGGACGTAAACGTGCTTGCCGCGGCGCATGCACTCCATGGCGATGTACGCGTGCGAATGGTCGGGCGTGGCAATAATGACAGCGTCGATATCTTTCTGCTCGTCGAGCATCTTGCGGAAGTCAGTGAAGAGGGCCGCCTTCGGGAACTGTTTGATCGTGCCGCCGCAGCGGTTGAGATCGAGGTCGCAGAGTGAGACAATATTCTCATCGGCGGAGTTCTTCACGTTGCTGCCGCCGACGCCACCGAAGCCGATCGCGGCCACGTTAAGCTTCTCGTTCGGCGAGACCGTGCGGGCGGCGGAATTAAGCCACGGACGGGTTACCGCGAAAGCGGCGGCCGCCATACCGGTGTTACGAAGGAAAGATCGACGGTTGAGCTGGGGTGTCATGGGGTGGGGTAAGATGTAACTATGACCCTAAGCGGCAGTCGCAAGTTCCATGCTCCCCGTGCGCTCGGGCTCAAACGACGGTTTTACCTCCAAAATCGACATTCGCGGCTCTCGTGCGGCCGAGTGGCTATCCGACGAAGACCAGCGATGTGAATAGGTTCCGTGGTCAGCCGATCGCCGCCACCTATCTCGCTGTCTGGATGAATCTTATGACACCCCTGCCCTCCCCTGGGCGGTCGAAGTTTCGTTTGACTATGCTGTGAATAAACTGTTCATAAAGGAAACCACACGACCCTGATGTTTAAGCGCTTCCCCGGGCTATTCACCCAAGCCATTGGCATCGACCTTGGCACAGCCAACACGCTTGTCTTCCTCAAGGATCGAGGCGTCGTCCTCCGCGAGCCCAGCGTCGTCGCCATTCGCACCAGCACGCGCAAGCCGATCGCCGTCGGAAATGAAGCACGCATGATGCTTGGGCGTACCCCGGGCGACATTCAGGCCCTGCGTCCGATGAAGGACGGCGTCATTGCCGACTTCGAGATTAGCGAGCATATGCTCCGCTACTTTATCGGCAAGGTTGCCCGTAAGTCCCTCTTCACCAATCTCACTGTCGTCGTGGCCGTGCCTTACGGCATCACCGCCGTCGAACGCCGCGCCGTCATGGATTCGGCTTACCGCGCCGGTGCGGACGATGTGATCACCATTCCGGAGCCCGTCGCTTCTGCCATCGGTGTCGGTCTGCCAGTCGAAGAGCCCACCGGCTCGATGATTGTCGATATTGGCGGCGGCACGACGGAAGTCGCCGTGCTTTCTCTCGGTGGTATCGTTCACGCTCGTTCCATTCGCGTTGGCGGTGATGAGTTCGACGTGTCGATCATCAAGTACATCCGAAATTCTTATAACCTCATCATCGGCGAACGCACCGCGGAAGAGATCAAAATCAAGATTGGCTCGGCCTACGCCCTCGAACAAGAGCTCACCTTCGAAGTCAAGGGACGCGATAATGTCACCGGCCTTCCTCGCCAACTCCACCTCACATCTCAAGAAGTCCGCGAGGCGATGGCCGATAATATTAATCTCATCATTGAGGCCATCAAGGGCTCCTTGGAGCGCATCCCCCCAGAACTTTCGGCCGACCTCGTCGACCGTGGCATCGTGCTTGCTGGCGGCGGCTCGCTCATTCGCAAGATTGACCGCGCCATCTCCGAAGCCACCGGCCTACCGGTCTTCGTGGCCGAAGACCCCCTCTGTGCCGTTGTCAATGGAACCGGCAAGATCCTCGCGAACTCCTCCCGCTGGAGCGGTCGAGACTAATCCCCGTTCGCGGGCCGACCCGCCATGGACCAGAATCGCCAAGGAGCCCGCGCCTCCTACGTCGCTCTTTCAGTATTCGTAGCACTATGGATACTCGCCCCGAGTGCAGTGCGCCGTTTCAACCGCGAAGCCTTCGTCGAGTTCCAGGCTCCGGCCCTCAACCTTCTCGGCAAGTCGCGCGACATGGCGACCTTCTGGGAGAAAAAAAGCCGCAGCGTCGAGGAGATGGCCGCCGCTGGCCGCGACCTCGCACGCATCAACGCCGCCCTGGAGATTCAGATCAATAAGTTCGAGGACATCCGCCGCGAGAACGTCCGACTGCGTGAGATTACCCGTTATAACGTCCCCGCGGAATATATGTCCGTTGTCGCCCGCGTCGCCACGCGCGACAGCTCTTCCTGGTGGCAACGAATCGTCATCCGCAAAGGGCGCAATGACGGTATTCGACCCGGTGCTCCGGTCGTCTTTGGGAACACCGTCGTCGGTCGCGTGACGGCCGTCCACCTGACCACCAGCGAGGTCGACCTTGTCACTAGCCCGGGCTTCCGCTGCACGGCCTACCTCGAAGGCGACGACCAGAATCACATCGTCCTCGTGAACGGGGTTGCCTCCAACTCCCTCGGCACTACTAAGGCCCGCGTCAGCGTCATCCCGCGAGACTACTCGATGCCGGCGGGTCAGCCGGCTCGCGTCTTCACCACAGGGATGGGCGGAGTGTTCCCCAGCCGTCTGATGTTGGGTTATCTCGATGGCGGCACCTACGCCACGCAGGTCGGTAATTTCAAGGAGAGCCTCCTCGTGCCCTCGCGTGATCTGTACAACCTGCAGGAAGTCTCCGTCCTCGTTCCGCTACATCAGAATCCGGGCGAGGCCCTGATGCAGGGCGATCAATTCCAGTGACCATGGGCTGGGCCTGGCTGTTCCTGCTGCTTGCGACCTACCCCTGGTTGCTCGGCGCCGATTTAGCCTCGGATACGTTGGCGTCCTCTTCACTCATTTTCTTCGTCTCCGGCACCTGCCTCGTCGCGCCTTGTCGTCGACTGAAGCGTTGGCAGGCGGTCCTTTTCGCCGCCTGCCTAGGGTTTCTTTTTGAAGCCAGACGTCCGATTCCGGACGGTACGCTCGCTTTGTCTTTGGTCGCGATCGCGATATTTCTTTCGTCCAATCGCCAGTTGATACGCAACACGCCTAGCATGCTCAGGGTAGCCGCAATCGTCAATGTGAGCGCCTGTCTCATCTGGTTCCTCGCCTCATCCTATGGTTCGCCCAGCCCTGCCACGAACCTAGCTGGACAACTCTTCCTACAGTTGCTGCTCTCCTGCGTCGTCGGTACGCTCAGCCTAATCCCAATCGCTCTGACTCAGAACGCCGTCTTGGATCGTTTAAACGTTCCGCCAGCACCCGACACGCCATGAAAGAGCCGTCCGACATGCGCGTTCTTCCTTCGACCCCAGTCGAGAGGTTCCGCCTTTATGGAGTCTTCTTTTTTTTCCTCGCCGGCTTTCTTTACGTGATCGGCGGGCTGGTTTATCGCCAGCTCATCCAGTCCACCGACCTCAAGGAACAGTCGGATACTCAGAGCCGCCGCGTCGTATTGCGCCCTCCGGCCCGCGGGCGCATCTACGATCGCAACGGCTTCCCGCTGGTCGACAACCGGGCCCGCTGGAGCGTCAAGGCCGACCTCGCCTCCCTGCAGAAGGAATTCCGCTCGGAATACCTACGAATGCTCGCCGCCGAGAAAGCCCGTGAAGCCGTCAGTATCGATCGAGAGAAACTATTGGAGGACGCGCGGGTGCGTGTGCTGCAAGGCTGGCTCAACAAGGTCTGGTTCGTCATCGACGAGACGAATCGTAACACCAAGGTCCGCAAACCCCTCACGAAGCTGACCCCGGTCACTGCCCCAGTCGAACGTCAGATTAATATCTTGGAACTCCGCAAGCATCTGCGCGAACGGCGTGCGCTCCCCTTTACCCTCGTAAACGATCTCGCCTTCCCCGGTACCGGTCAGGCGCTCACTGCGGATGACGGCACCAAGTCCGTGGCGCGCTTTATCGAGCAGTTCCCCGTCGAAGGCCCAATCCGCCTCGAGCAGGACATCGTTCGGACCTACCCCTATGGCGCCATGGCGGCCCATGTTCTAGGTTACGTCAAGGACACCGACACCCTGCCGGACAACGTGGATGACATCTCTGAGGTCCGCGTGGAAACAATGCAGAAGCTCCGCTACACCGGCAAGACCGGCGCAGCCGGCGTCGAACTCAGCTATAATAACGTACTCAGCGGTCGCAGCGGCTGGGAACTCTGGTCGAAGACCTCCTCAGGATACAATCAGACCCGACTGAAATACAGTGAGCCCGAGCAAGGGGGCAATGTGATGCTCTCGCTCGATTATCGCATCCAGCAGGCGACGGAAAGCGGACTCGCCAAGCTCAAGGATCTCCAGGGTAATCTCCTGCCCGCCGCAGCGGTGATGATCGACGTCCATACCGGCGAGATCCTCGCCCTCGCAAGTCAGCCTTCGTTCGACCCGAACCGGCTGGCCGATCGGGTTTCATCCAAGTACTACGATCTGATCGAGGAATCTGGGGGTTGGCTGAATCGCGCGACTCAAGGACTCTACCCACCCGGCTCCACCTTCAAGGTCATCACCGCCACCGCCGGGATGCGCAAGAAAGTCGTAGACTGGGATGACTCCCTTGATTGCGGGGCTTTCTTCAAGGTGGGTAATCGTGATTACCCGGAACATGAGCCAGTGGGCTTCGGCGAGGTGAATCTTGATAAGATGCTCGCGGTTTCTTGCAACGTCTGGAACTATCAAGTCGGTATCCGCACGGGTATCGAAGCGCTCGCCGCTGAGGCCAAGCGATTCGGACTGGATACCCCGCTCCTGCAAACCGTCAGTGACTTTGAGACCGGCGGCCAGCCGATGACCGAGCTGCCCTACGCCGCCAGCCGCGGGCTCGTCGTGCCCGATCGTGAATATAAGCTACGCATCGGTGCGGGCGCCTGGAATGATGGCGACACGGCCAATCTTTCCATCGGCCAAGGCTACCTGCTCACCACGCCCTTACACATGGCGTGCGTCGCGGCTTCCATCGCCCGAGGCGAAACCCGCACGGCTCCTTCGATCATCCACTCGTTGGAGCGCAACGGTCGTCACCCCGGAGCCCTGCCCATCGGCCTCAATCCTGAACAGCTCGCATCCCTACGCGGTGGCATGTTGCGCTGCGTCGAAGAAGGCACGGCCCGGGTCGCGCGTATCCCTGGACTACCTTATGCCGGCAAGACTGGCACGTCGGAATATTTCAAGAACGGTGAGAAGGCTCACCTTGCTTGGATGATCGGCTACGCCCCGGCCGATTATCCGGTCGTCGCCTTCGCGGTGCTCGTCGAAGGTCAGACGGACACCAATACTTGGGGCGGCAAGACGGCTGGCCCGGTGGCGAAGGAGATGCTCGAGACTTGGTGGCCGATTGCAGTGAAGGCGAACTTAGACGACAAGCCCAAGGTTCCCCGTTAAGCCCTAATTAATACAAGCGTACCGACAGGTACGTGCTCGAACAGTCGGATGACATCAGCATCAGAGAGCAGCACACAGCCATGGCTGTTCGGCTGCCCGAGTTTATCGGTTTGGTTTGTGCCGTGGATATAGACGAAACGCCGCCGTGTATCGACGACCTTACCATCAGCCCTGACCCCTTGGTTACGACCGGATTCCAGGCCATCTAGCCAAAGGATGCGCGAGGTGATGAGATTATCCTCGGGCGTGGCCCACTCCGAGGCGAGTTTGCCGGTGGGCTGACGAGCCTTAAAGACCATACCCGGGGCGGCGCCGGCCCCGATTTTCTCGCAAACCGTATGAAGCCCATCCGGGGTCTGTTGCGAATCCTGGATGCAACCGCGGCCAGCCCGGGCGGTGCTGACGACATAGGTTTCGCATTCCTGACCTCGGAAATGCCATAGTTTTTGCTGGTCAATCGACACAACGATGCAATCTTCCGCTATCGGCAGACCCAGCCCTTTAAGGCGTTCGGTCACCTCTTTCTTCAAACCAAACTCGAACTCAGAACATGGCATATCGTATCGGCATCGTGGGCGTGACAGGCGCGGTGGGTCAAGAACTGCTGGCACTCATGGCCAAGCGGAACTTCCCGGTGGCCGAACTCCGCCCCCTCGCTTCGGCCCGCTCAGCCGGCACTAAGGTCACCTACGGCGGCAAGGAATGGACCGTCCAAGAAGCCAAGCCCGAAGCCTTCGAGGGCCTTGATTTCGCCATTTTCAGCGCCGGTGGCTCAATCTCCTTAGCCCTCGCCCCCGAAGCCGTGAAGCGCGGTTGCATCGTCATCGATAATAGCTCGGCCTTCCGCATGTTCCCGGACGTCCCCCTCGTTGTCCCGGAGATCAACGCCCACCACTTGGCCCACCATAAGGGCATCATCGCCAACCCCAACTGCTCGACAGCCATCGCCTTGATGGGCCTCTACCCACTGCACCAGGCCTTCGGCCTAAAGCGCTTCTTCGCCTCTACCTACCAGGCCGTTTCCGGCACCGGCGCCGAAGCGATGCGCGAACTCGACGCCCAAGCCCGTGCCTGGGCCAAAGGCGAAACCCTCGCCCCCAAGGTTTACCCGCACACGATCAACTTCAACGTCATCCCCCAGGTCGATTCGTTCCTCGAGGACGGCTACACGAAGGAAGAGATGAAGATGCTCAACGAAGGTCGCAAGATCATGGATCTCCCGGACCTCAAGGTCACGACCACCTGCGTTCGCGTCCCGGTCTTCCGTGCCCACTCAATCGCTATCTGCGCCGAGTTTGAAAAGCCGGTCGACATCACCGTTGCCCGCCAAGCCATCAACGCCTTCCCCGGCGCCGAACTCTGCGACGACCCAGCCAACAAGAAGTATCCGATGCCCCTCGATTACGCGGGTAAGGAAAAGTGCGGCGTCGGTCGCCTGCGCAAGGACACCCTCTTCGACAACGGTATCTCCCTGTGGGTCTCGGGCGATCAGCTATGGAAGGGCGCCGCGCTCAACGCGATTCAGATTGCGGAAGCACTCCACGCCCAGGGTCGCCTGGCTCGTAAATAATCTGACCATGGCCCGGAGCAACGATCGCGCCCCGCGCCACGCCGACCTTCATCGGCCGATTCGTCAATTCGACGAAGCCGACATCCCGGCCCTCCTGAAGGACGTCAAGGACCCCCTGATCCTCGTCCTCGACGGCGTCCAAGATCCTCATAATCTCGGTGCCTGTATCCGTAGCGCTGATTGTGCTGGTTGCACCTTCGTGGTCATCACCCGGAAGAACTCGGCCCCAGTGACCGACACGGTCCGCAAGGTCGCCGTCGGCGCCGCCGAAACGATGCCCATCGTCCAGGCCAACAATCTGCGCAACGCCCTCGTGAAGCTGAAAGACGCTGGCGTCTGGCTGGCTGGCACCTCTGACCACAAGACGAGCCAATCGCTCTACGCCGCCAAAATGAGCGGTCCGCTGGCGATCGTACTCGGCGCCGAAGGCGACGGCATCCGTCACCTGACCGCCGAGACCTGTGATTTCCTCCTCCGCATCCCGATGCTCGGCCAGGTACCCTGCCTCAACGTCTCCGTCTCCGCCGGTGTCTGCCTTTTCGAGGCCGTCCGTCAGCGCGGTCATCGCTGAGGTTCAATTTTTCTTTACCCCTCCCTCTGGACGTGTCGTAATCGACTCGTTCGGCAGGCCAGATAGCTCAATGGTAGAGCAGTTGACTTTTAATCAATTGGTTCCGGGTTCGAGCCCCGGTCTGGCCACTCCGAACACCTACGTTAATCAGTCCGGAAACTCTCTGCCGATTAAAGTGCGTTTGCTCTTGAAATCCCGTCCGCGTCTTGCACTCATTCACGTCCCGCTGTCTGGCTGGATAGCTCAATGGTAGAGCAGTTGACTCTTAATCAATTGGTTCCGGGTTCAAGTCCCGGTCCAGCCACCAGCGGGAAACCTTTGCCAGAATGTCACCGTTTGCCCTGCAGACGGCGGTATCTCTCCGCCATGTAAGCGGCGTGACAAGGACGGCAGTAGCTGTGGTAGCTGCCGGAGGCCCTCAGCCAGTGGAACATCTGGAGGGGCAACTCTTGATCGCACTGGGCGCAGGCGCGGGTGGTGTCCGTCCGGCGAGTTCCCCTTAGGGTCGCGCGCCGTCGCGACGTTGCGCCGAGGCACGGACGACAGAACGGGTGGATCGCCGCAGTGCCTTCCAGCCGATGGAACATATCCAGGTTCTTGGTCTTCCGGCAGCATCGGCACTTCTTCTTGGAGGGTTCATTCATAGCCTTGCAAGCAAGGTGCCGCTTCAGCCCCAAGCAACGGCAAGGGTCTGGGGTCTATCGCTGAGGCTTTCCCCTTACTCGACGGTCACGGACTTGGCCAGATTGCGCGGCTGGTCGATCGGGCAACCCCGCAAGCGAGCTACGTGATAGGCCAGCAACTGCAGGGCGACGGCGGCAGGGATGGTTGCCACGAGCGGATCGCAATCCGGAATCTGGATGACCTCGTCGGCAATCGCCGCCTCCGGGCCACCCTCGGTGACGATGGCGATGATGCGCGCACCGCGGGCCTTACACTCTTCGGCGTTGCCTAAGGTCTTATCGACGACCGGCGAACGATTGGCCAACACGACGACGGGCATGTCGGGGGTCAGTAAGGCAATCGGTCCATGCTTGAGCTCGGCGGCATGATACCCCTCGGCGTGGATATAAGAGATCTCCTTGAGTTTGAGCGCACCTTCCAAGGCCACGGGATACATCGGGCCACGGCCGAGGAAGAAAGCGTGCTCATGCTTGGCCATGGATTCGGCGACCTTCGCAATCGCAACATCCTGCTTAAGGACGGCTTCGATGAGTTCCGGCAGGCGGCCGATCTCCCTGGCTAAGGCCAGTCCCCGCTCCCGCGAGAGTCGGCGTCCGCGACCGAGCTTGAGCGCCATAAGGAGAAGGATGGCCACCTGGCTAGTGAAGGCCTTGGTGGAGGCGACGGAGATTTCTGGGCCGGCATGGAGATAAACGCCATGACCGGCTTCTCGGGCGATGGTCGAGCCGACGACATTGACGAGCCCCATGACCATGGCGCCCTTTTCCTTGGCTTCACGCACGGCGGCCAAGGTGTCGGCGGTCTCGCCGGACTGGGAGATGGCGACGACGAGATCGCGGCCGTCGACCAGCGGATTCCGGTAACGGAACTCGGCGGCAGGTTGGACTTCGGCTTGAATAGCGGCGAGGTCCTCGAACGCGAAATCACCCACCATCCCGGCATGCAACGACGTGCCGCATCCGACCATGACGATGCGCTGCAGGTCGATGAGTTCCCGAGCCGTGGCGCCCATGCCCGAAAGCACGGCAGTGCCATTCTGCAAGTCGAGACGGCCACGGAGCGCGTTTCGGACGGATTCGGGCTGTTCGTGAATCTCCTTGAGCATGAAATGCTCGAAGCCGCCCTTCTCGACCGCGCCAGCTTCGAACTCGAGCTCGGCGATATCGCGATCCTTAGGGGCATGGTCAAGGTCGGTGATGTCTACGGAGTCCGCGGTGACCAAGGCGACGTCACCGTCGTCGAGGTAGATAACCCGACGGGTATGCGCGATCAGGGCCGATGGGTCGGAGGCGACAAGGCATTCGCCTTCGCCGACGCCGATGACGAGCGGGCTGCCCTTGCGGGCGACAACAATCTGTCCAGGTTCGTCGGCAGAGATAACGGCGATGCCGTAGGCGCCTTCGACCTGACGCAAGGCGCTGATGACGGCCTTCCGGAGGTCACCTTTGTAATATTCTCCGACCAGTCGGGAGACGGCCTCGGTGTCGGTTTCAGAGCTGAAGACGTGGCCCTTGGCCTCGAGTTTGGCGCGGATGACGCGATAGTTTTCGATGATGCCGTTGTGGACGAGCCGGATGCGACCGCTGGCGTCCGCATGCGGATGGGCGTTAGCCTCGGTCGGCGCCCCGTGCGTCGCCCAACGGGTATGGGCAATGCCGACCGAGCACTTAGCCTGGCGTTCTTCGGACCACTCGGCACGGACTTTGTCCGCTAACCGGGCGACCTTACCGACGGCTCTCAAGGTGAGGACTGACTTCCCTTCCTGGACGGAGAGGCCAGCGGAATCATAACCACGATATTCCAAACGACGTAGCCCGCCAAGAAGAACGGGGGTAGCGGCGTTGCGACCGACATATCCGACGATGCCACACATGGTCAGGGGAGGATGTCCTTGTCGACGATGGCGCCGGGTAAGGTCATGGTCTTAGGCCAAAGCTTACGTCCGGGGTAGATGGAGGTATGGATGCCGGTATGCACGCCGTCGCCGACGATGGCGCCTAGCTTCCGGCGGCCGGTGTCAACCATGCGTCCTTCGACCGGACTGCGATGCGCTCCGCCGTCGTGACGTAGATTGGAAGTGATGGTGCCGGCCCCAAAGTTGACTTTCTCGCCCATGATCGAGTCACCAAGATAGGAAAGGTGGCCCACGTTAGTTCCTGATAGCAGAATCGAATTCTTAATCTCGACGGCCTGACCGACATGGCACTTGTCGCCGATGGAGGTCGATCCGCGGAGGTAGCAATTCGGACCAATCTTGCAGTTATCGCCGATGATCACGTCGCCTTCGATAACGACCCCGGGCAGGATTTTGGTGCCCTTGCCGACCTGCAGCCTTCCATCGACGTAGAGCGAAGCGTGTGCACCCGACTCCTGCACGTAGGATTTACGGGCAGTCATGGCCTCGACGTTGGCTCGGAGAAGATCCCAACTAAAGATGATGGCGTAGGATTGGGTCGCTCGCAGTTCGCGCGTTCCACCCTTCCTCGTCAGGAGGATGATACCCTCGCCCATCGTCATCGTGCCGTAAGACGGCTCTGCAAAGAAAGTCGCCAGTTCCGCCGATGCAAACCATGCGGCGGGATGGACGACGAAGTCGGCATCAGCGCCAGCGGCCTCGGTCAGGCCTGCGGCCATGAGCGCGGCTTGTTGGTGACGACGAAGCGATATATTAGCCAACGGGAAATCGGCCAGCGACCGGGTGAGGGTCAACGGATGACAGCCTTCCGATTCGCCTGATGCCGGGATGTGAAAGGTAGCCATCTCAGAGAGTCTCAAAATCAGCTTCGACCGCAGCCTTGAAGGATTGGGACCAACGTTCGACCTCGGACTTGTCCTGGTGCTCGACAAGGATGCGCAGCTTATTCTCGGTGCCGGAGTAGCGGATGAGATGGCGTCCGGCATTACCGAAAGCAGCGTCAGCCTTACGGATCTCCTCCTGCAGGGTGTTGAGCTGGACTAGCGGGATGCGCGACCGGACCTTGAGGTTGACCAACACCTGAGGGTATTCGCGCATGCCGGCGGCGAGATCGGCCAAGGTGGCCCCTTTCTTGCGCATGAAACGCAGCACCTGCAGGGCACTCAGGATTCCGTCGCCCGTGGAGGCGTAGTCGGAGAAGATTAGGTGCCCGGAGTTTTCGCCGCCGAATGAATAGCCGCCCTTACGCAGGGCTTCGATGACATGTCGGTCACTGACGGCGGTGGTGACCACACCGATGCTCGCCTTACGCATGGCCTCATGCAGGCCGAGGTTGGACATTACCGTACAGACCATGGAATTACCAGAGAGCTTGCCCTCTTCCTTCAACGCCAAGGCACAGAGCGCCAGGATACGGTCGCCGGAGACGGTCGCGCCGCTGGCATCCGAGAAGATCACCCGGTCAGCATCGCCATCGAGCGAGATACCGACGTCGGCACCCTGCTCTTTCACGATCTTACCAGCAAACTCCGGATAAAGCGCGCCCACGCCAGCGTTGATATTGATGCCATCGGGTTCGACGCCGAGCTTCACGACCTTGGCGCCGAGTTCTTTGAAGATGAGCGGAGCCAGAAGATAGCCGGCGCCATGTCCGCAATCGACGACGATTTTCATGCCGTCGAGGTGGGCACTACCCAGACTCTGCTTCACGAATTCGATGTAACGACCGCGGGCGTCATCGATACGGTAGGCTTTGCCAATTTTGTCACCTGTCACGCCGTTCGCCTTCACGTCATAGAGCACTTCCTGTTCAACGAGCTTTTCGAGGTCATCCGAAAGTTTAAAGCCATCTGGGCCGAAGATTTTTAGGCCATTATCTTCATAGGGGTTATGCGAAGCAGTGAGCATGATACCCGCGCCGCAGCCCATCGACTTGGTCAGATGCGCCACCGCCGGTGTCGGCATTGGACCGACCAGGAACACGTCCATCCCGCTCGAAACCAGGCCGCTCGTCAAAGCGGTCTCAAGCATGTAGCCGGAGATTCGCGTGTCCTTGCCGATGATGACGCGGTTATGGTTGGCCCCGCTGGAGCGCAGCACCCGGGAAATAGCCTGCCCGATGCGGAGAGCGATTTCAGGCGTGATCGGGTATTCGTTCGCCTTACCGCGGATGCCGTCCGTGCCGAAGAGTTTGGTCGCCATGTCATTATTGGGTATTTTCCCATGCTTTTGACAAGCCCAAATGACTGAAAGCAGTCCTTTATGAAATATATGATTGCTGCGGTCATTAATACAGAAGGCCGGCGGCGGAGACCGCTAAAACCGCAATTTAAGGAGACGACAATCGACCGAAACACTTCGAGCGAGCAAATGTACTCCGGGTAGCGTGAGGTAAGCGTAATGAAAGTTTATGAAATGAGTAATAATCCTAGGATCTGATTCGCCGTTCGACAGGAACTGTCGGGACAAGTTGAGTGTCTTTACCCCATGCGTTCTCACGCACTCGCTTTCCTTTTTTTCTCTGTCGCCACCTCAGCTTGGTCGGCCGATGCGCCCGTAGACTTTAATCGCGAGGTGCGCCCCATCCTGTCCGATCGTTGCTATGGCTGCCATGGCCCCGATGCGGATAAAGGCCGCAAGGCCGGTCTTCGTCTGGATGAACTCGCCGGCGCCACGAAGAAACTCAAGAGCGGTGACATCGCAATCGTCCCGGGCGACCTCGAGAAAAGCATGATGGCCCATCGCATCCTCTCGACTGATCCGGAAGAGATCATGCCGCCGCCTGAGTTGCATCGTCCGCTTTCCCCGCCGGAGAAGGACATTCTGCGTCGCTGGATCAAGCAAGGGGCTAAATACGATCGGCACTGGGCCTTCGTCAGCCCCGAATCTCATGCGACCCCCGCCATCGCCGATTCCTCTTGGGCCAAAGATCCGCTCGACGCCTTCATCGCTGACAAGGCCGCCAAAGCCGGGCTCAAATCTTCCGTCGCCGCTGATCGTACCACCCTGCTCCGCCGTGCGTCTTTTGCGCTGACGGGCTTACCTCCGACCAATGCCGAGGTCGACGCCTTCCTGTCCGACCAGTCTTCGGACGCTTACGAAAAACGAGTCGATGCGATGCTGGCTTCTCCCCGTTTCGGCGAACATATCGCCGTGGGCTGGCTGGACCTTTCCCGATATGCCGACACCTGGGGCTACACGGGAGACAAAGCTATGTTCGCCTGGCCTTGGCGCGACTGGGTCCTCAAGGCCTTCAACGACAACAAGCCCTACGACCAATTCCTGACCGAACAACTCGCGGGCGACCTTCTGCCTAATCCGACCCAGGATCAGCGTGTGGCGACGGCCTATAATCGCCTTCACCGCATGACCTTTGAGGGCGGTTCGATTGCCGAGGAATTCCGCCAGGATGGTATCAACGACCGCGTGATGACCGCCGGCTACGGCTTCATGGGACTCACAATGGAGTGTTCCCGCTGCCACGACCATAAGTACGATCCGATCTCGCAGCGCGACTACTACTCGATGGCGGCGATGTTCGGCGACCAGAATGAGAACGGACTCTTGTCTTTCCATGGCGAAGTCCCGCCGCCTTTCGTCCGTCTCTACAAGTCCGACGATGACCGGAAGAAGGAAGCCGAACTTCGCGCCACGGTTATGTCGGCCGAGACGGCGGTTAGCGCAATCCGTACTATCGCCGTCGAAGGCAAGGTGACGGTACCCACCCCCGTCGCCCACTATCCGCTCGAAGCTTTCACGAAGACGGGAATCGATGATAGCGTTGCGGGCCGTAAGCCAGCCAAGTTCGAGCGTCGGGGCTCCCCCGAAGACCTTCAGCTTGTTCCCGGCGTCAAAGGCCAAGCGGTGAAGTTCGATGGTGATGCCGGCTTCATCCTTCCGGAACTCAAGCAGCTCGGCCGCTTCGATGCGTTCACGTTCTCAGCCTTCCTTCGTCTTGGCGAGAAGAACACCCGCGCCACGGTGCTCCACGCCACTGGTTTCTACACCGGTGATGGCGATGCTTCGGGCGTCGAACTTCTGGTCGATCACGGCAAACTTCGCTGGAGCATGATCCACCTCTGGCCCAACAGCGCGGCGTCTATTGAGACGCCGACCGAGCTTCCGGTCGGCGCCTGGCAACGCGTGACGGTCACTTACGACGGCTCTTCCAAGGCTTCCGGACTCCGCGTGTATCTCGATGGACTTGAAGTGAAGACGACGGTCGTACGCGATACGCTCCACGCCAAGCCTCGCGATAACGCCCTTGAGATCGGCTCGCGTTCCCGCGACGCGGGCTTCCGCAACGGCTCACTGGACGAAATCCAGGTGTGGCGCGCCTCCCTCACGGCGGCTGAAGTCGCGGTGCTGCATGGCGCCGACGCTTTGACTCTACCGGCTTCAGTTCTAGCCGAGCATGCCCGCCTTCGGGCCGATCCAGTTTATACTCAGGCTTGGTCTCGCCTGCAAGAAGCCCAGCGAGCCCTCGCCGCGCATCAGGAGTCGGCACCGACCTTCTTCGCGATGGAGCACTCTGAGCTCGCCCAGAAAAGCTACGTACTGACCCGTGGCGAGTACGACAAGCCCGACCTCACCAAACCGTGCGGGCCCGGCGTTCCCGCGCGCATCTTCCCGTGGAACGATTCACTCCCAAAGAACCGCCTCGGTCTCGCGCGCTGGCTGACCGATCCGAAGAACCCGCTGGCTTCACGCGTGATCATCAACCGTCTCTGGGCCCAGGTCTTCGGCTCCGGCCTGGTCGCGACCAGCGAGAACCTTGGCATGCAGGGTGACCTGCCGACGCATCCTGAATTGCTCGACACGTTGGCCGTCGACTTCATTCGCAGCGGTTGGAACACCAAGGCGATGCTGCGCCGGTTCGTCCTAAGCGCCACCTTCCGCCAGTCTTCAACCCCGACGGCTGAAGCACGCGAAAAAGACCCTTCGAACAAGTATCTCGCCCGCGGTCCTGTCCTCCGCCTAACAGCCGAGATGGTCCGCGACCAAGCTTTGCTCGCCGCAGGCACACTCGTCGAGAAAGTCGGCGGTGAAAGCGTCCAGGAGTCCGCCCGCCGTCGGAGTATCTACACTTATCGGAAGCGCACAGCTCCTCCCGATAATATGCTGATCTTCGACGCCGGTTCGCGCGAAATCTGTCAGCCCAAGCGTCTCAACACGAATACCCCGTTACAGGCGCTGGTGCTGCTTAATAATCCTGGTTTCGTCGAAGCCGCCAAGAGCCTTGCCGTCAAAGTGAGTAAGGCGTCGGCCGAACCATCCGCTCAGATCGTGGCCGCCTTCCGCCACGTCTGCACGCGTGACCCTCGTCCATCCGAACTCGCCGCGCTCAACGAGCTCTACGCGATTCAGAAGGCCGCACCTCCGCAAATTGCTCCCGTGCCCGTAAAGTTCGTAGTAGCCGGGCCTAAGGCCGACCCGAAGGCGAAGAAGCGATCGGCACCTGTGCCGGCTCCGTCTGGACCAATGATGCCCGCCGACCCATCCCTTGCCGCCCTCACCCTCGTCTGTTCGACCATTTTGGCGAGCGATGCGGCGGTCACCTCTCGCTAATCATGCATCCCTTTAAGCCCAGTTACGACAGCCTGATGCAGCATACGCGTCGGCACTTCCTCGGCACCTCCGCTCTCGGCCTTGGCGCCCTGGCGATGCGTGGGATCGTCGGTGACGCCCAAGCGGCCACCTTGC
>CAIVYX010000024.1 GCA_903910245.1 uncultured Opitutia bacterium
CCTCAAGATACCGACGGTCGAGACGAACATCACGCGCTATGACGTCTGGAACGCCGACGAATGCTTCCTCACCGGCACCGCGGCCGAAGTCATTCCCGTCATCGAAGTCGACGCCCGTAAGATCGGGACCGGTAAGCCCGGCCCCCTCACCGCCAGCATCCTCGCGGAATTCCGCAAGAAGGCGTCGCGGGAAGGCCAGATGATCCGCTAAGACCGCCTGCGCCCTGACGCGCATGCCCGCCGCCTCCGTCCCTCCGATCGCCGACAGCCGTGAAGCCACGCTGTGGCGGTTACTGCGTATCGCTTGGTCGTATCGCTCGGACTGCCTACAGCTCCTCGGCCTGCAGCTGGCCGTGGTCTTCCTGACCGTCGCAGTCATCGTCCTCGCCGGCGTCGGCATCGACTACGTCCGCCACTGCGCTGACCGCTCCGTCACCGCACCGGGCCTTCCATTCTTTGTGCCAAACGACGCAACCGATAAGGCCGTCTTCGTCTGGCTCGGCGCCGGGATCCTCGTCGCGGCCCTACTCCGCGCAGTCATTTCCTACATCTTCGGACTGGTATCCGTCCGCTTCCTGCACGGCCGGATTGTCGCCAACCTACGCTCGCAGGTCTTCGCCAAACTCCAGCAACTCAGTTTCCGCTTCTTCGACTCCAACGCCAGCGGCTCAATCATCAATCGGGTCACCTCCGACGCGCACGCCATCCGGGTCTTCATCGAAGGCGTAGTCCTACAGCTCGCAATTATCACCATCACTCTGGTCGCCTGCTCCGTCTACATGTTACGCACCGACTGGCGCCTGACGCTCGCCTGCCTCTCAGTGCTGCCGTTCCAAATCTGGTTCGCGATCCGCTTCTCCCGTAAGGTACGGCCAGCCTACGAGGAGAACCGCGATCTCATGGACCGCATGGTGCTCGGCTTCTCGGAGAACGTGCAAGGTATCCAAGTCGTCAAAGGCTTCGCCCTCGAACCGCGCGTGATGGGTCGCTTCGCCGGCTGGAGTGAGGATATCCGCCTCCAGAAGCGTAAGGTGTTCGGAGAGATTGCTCTCTTCTGGCCCGTCATTGACGGCCTCAATCGCCTCTCCATGGCCATCCTCATCGGTTATGGGGGATGGATGGTCGCCCGGGGTGAAATCGCCTTAGGCACCGGCCTAGTAGCCTTCGCGGGCCTGCTACAGCAGTTCTCGGCCCAGGTGACCACCCTCGCCGCGGTGATCGACAACGCCCAGGTCTCCCTAGCTGGTGCCAAGCGCATCTTCGAGATCCTCGACACCGACCCAGGCGTCGCGACCGAACTCGGCGCGACCTCTCCGGGACGTTTCCTCGGCCGCGTGGCCTTCGAGAATGTCAGCTTCGAATACCAGGAGAATGCGACGGTGCTGCATGAACTCTCGTTCGCCGCCGAGCCCGGTCAGCGCATCGCCATCGCCGGCGCCACCGGCGCGGGTAAATCCGCCCTGCTCTCGCTGATTCCCCGCTTCTACGATCCGCGCTCCGGACGCGTGACCCTCGACGGCCACGACATCCGCCAGCTACCACTGCCAGAGCTCCGCCGCCAAGTGGGCATGGTCTTCCAGGAAAACTTCCTCTTCTCGAACACCATCGCAGCTAACATTGCTTTCGGCCACCCCGATGCCACGCAAGAGCGCATCGAACGCGCCGCCCGCATCGCCGGCGCCCACGCGTTCATCGTGGCGCTGCCCGAAGGCTATGAGACCTTCCTCGGCGAAGGCGGCGTCAACCTCTCCGGCGGCCAGCGCCAGCGCATCGCAATTGCCCGTGCGCTTCTGCTTGAACCGACCGTCCTCCTGCTCGACGACCCGACCTCGGCCATCGACCCGGAGACCGAGAAAGAGATTATGGAAGCGATGGAAGCGGCCATGGTCGGTCGGACGACCTTCATCGTGGCCCACCGCCTGAGCACCCTCCGCCGTGCGGACCAGATCTTGGTCCTCGAACACGGCAAACTGGTGCAGGTCGGCACCCACGCGCAACTGATGGCGCAGGACGGCCACTACCGTCGCGCCATCCTCGTTCAATCGGAGGGAACCGCGGTATGAGCAAAGATCGCCTCGAGATTGCCGTGCGCCGCCTCCGCCCCGACGAAGAGGAACCCGACCGCCTTCCTTTACGCTGGTCGACCGTCGCCCGCCTCCTCGCCTTCACCAGCCCACACCGCCAACAGCGTAATACCCTACTCGTGCTCTGTGTCTTCCGTGCGATGGCCCTGCCCGGCCTCGCTTGGCTCGTCGGTCATATCATCAAGGGACCCGTGACGACCGGCGACGGCCCAGCGACCTTCCGCACACTCGCCCTATTCACGGTCTTCTTCATCGTCGCCGACGTCGCCCTGTACTGGCGCATCCGCCTCGCCCACCAGATCGGCGAGAACGTCCTGCGCGACCTGCGCGACACACTGATGGCCCACCTGCTCACACAGCCGCTTTCATTCTTCCACGCCCGGCGCCATGGCAGCCTGATTAGCCGCATGATCTCGGACATCGAGGCGATGCGCAACGGCATCCAGAACAACTTCTTTATCTCGTTCGTCTCCTTCGGCCAGATGGGCTGCGCCGCTGCACTCATGCTGCTGGCCAATCCGCAGCTGTTCCTCGTCCTGCTGGCCATCGTCCCCTGCCTTCTTTTGGTGCACGGCTTTTTCCGCGGTAAGATCTTGCACGCCTCGCGCGTCCAGCAGGAGACCTTCTCCCGGGTGACGTCCGCGCTCGCCGAGACGGTGCAAGGTATCCGTGTGACGCAAGGCTTCGCCCGCGAGGATACCAACGCCGGCATCTTCACCCGTCTCGTCCGCAGCCTCGCCAGCAACGTCGTGAAGACCGCCAGTCTCACGTCGCTCTACCTACCGCTACTCGAACTCAACGCTCAAGGCTTCATGGCTGCGCTCATCGGCGTCGGCGGCTGGGCGGCCCTTTCCGGCACCGGTACGAGCCTCGGTGACTTGGTGACCTTCTTCTTCCTGGCCGACCTGTTCTTCTCGCCGATCACGATCATCGGTACGCAACTCTCTGAAGCCACCCTCGCGATGGCTGGCGCGGAACGCTACTTCCGCCTACTCGACACGCCGCCGGCCTGGACGGACAAACCGACGGCGGGGGAATGCCCAGCGCTCAAAGGCCACGTGGAGTTCCGCGACATCCACTTCGCCTACATCCAAGACCGGCCTGTCCTGCACGGAATCTCCTTCGTCGCCCAGCCGGGACAGGTCATTGCGCTCGTGGGCCATACCGGCTCAGGCAAGTCCACCATAGTCGGGCTCTTGGCGAAGTTTCAGTTGCCGCTCTCGGGCCAAGTACTGGTCGACGGCCTTGACCTCGCCGATATCCGGCAGGAGACCCTGCGCCGGCAGATGGGCTTCGTCTTCCAGCAAAATTTCCTCTTCGCGGGTTCGATCGCCGAGAACGTCAAATCGGCCCGCCCTGACGCGACCGACGAGGAGATTCGGCAAGCCTTCCGCGACCTCGACTGCCTCGATCTGATCGAAGACCTCCCCGCCGGCATCCATACCCCCTGCTCCGAAAAGGGCCGCGGCCTCTCGATGGGCCAACAACAACTCGTCGCCTTCGCTCGCGCGCTCATGGCCAATCCACGCATCCTCGTACTCGATGAAGCCACCAGCGCTGTCGACACGCTCACGGAAGCCCGGCTCCAGGTCGCCCTCGCCCGCCTCATGAAGGGACGCACCTGCTTCGTGGTCGCCCACCGCCTCAGCACAATCCGTCGAGCCGACTGTGTCATCGTCCTGAACGAAGGACACATCGTCGAGCGCGGTACGCACCCCGAACTCCTTGCGTTGCAAGGTGCCTATGCAGGGCTGCACCGCGACTTCCTGAGCTCCTCGACCTGAGGGTGCCTACTTGGCCGCCGGGACGTTACCGAAGTTCAGCCGAAGCGGCTTGGTCTTTTCTTCCGATTTAGGGGGCGACTTCGGATCGGTCAGGCTCGTCGGAAACGCCGCAGCGATTCCTTGTGTAAGGATGCTCGCATAGAGATCGCCGAGCGGGGAATTGCGGAAAGTCTCGACCTGCAGGTTTTGGTAAGTGACCACGTCATCCTTCGATTTGACCTTCAAGGACACGTCAAGGCGCACCGCCTGGCTGACCGCCCCGCCCGAGAACTTGACACCCTTCTGGGCACCGAGGGTGACGAGCGCTAGGCCTTTCGAATCTTGGTGGACCGGCACACTCCAAGTCTCGGCCGTGGCCAAGCCTGGAGGCAAAATAATGAGGACCGTGCGGACAGGGCCACCGGGATTACCAGGGTAGACTAGCCGACGACGGACCAACGGCCAATAACGGCGCCCCTGCTCGTCGACGGCTTCGGTGCCACCCGGCCCCTCGACGACGAGCATGCGCTCCTTCAAGAGGAGGACCTCGGCGGGCGTCAGTTTCGCTGGCTCCGTGCCGGGCCGACGGATCGGCCCTTCGTCAGCCGCCGCCTCCGCCGAAACAAGCAGCACGAGATCAAGCGGACCGGCGACACGATGATCAATCCAGGCAATGAAACCATAGGGTATGACCGTCATAGCTGAGGCGAGAAGCAGGCCTCCACCGAGCGCTTTCGGAAAATCATATCGGGCGATTAAGGCCGTCATCAACGCCGCACCAGCGAAGCCTGCCGCATGTACCGAGATATCAGTGCCCAGCGTCCACTGGGCCATCTGAAAATCATCGGCGTACCCAAACCAGCGAATCCGGAAGAACATCGCGACCACCCAGAGGGTACCGGCGGTGGCGCCGATAAGCGGGGCGTAACGGGGACCGCCGCGCTCATAGACCTTGGAGAGTAACGCCGACAGCAGTGCGGCGAAAATCCCGCCAAAGAAGGCGGCCTGCAACGAAGCTACGCCCGTGAGGGCGGCGGCGATCACAAGGAACGCCCATGTGAACCAATAGGTCCGGGCGTAAGTGTTCATTCCCCGACAATCGTACCGGGAGGAACGATGGCGCCCTTCTTGACGACGATGACGCCATCACGGACGAACAAAGCATCGGTCTCCCATTTCTCCGGCAGGCCAGTCGGGGCGAGGCGACAGCCGGCGCCGATGCGCGCGTTCTTGTCGATGATGGCATTACGGATAAGGCAGTTGGGTCCCACGCCGACATCAGGACGCCCGAGGGAGTGGTTCTTGGCGAGGTCATGCGGACGTTCGAAGGCGTCAGCACCCATCATCACCACATTCTCGAGGCGGGAGCCGCCGCGGATCACTGAGCGCACGCCAATGACACATCGGTTCAGCTCCGAGTCGTCGACGATCGCGCCGTCAGCCATCAGGACGCGCTGCGAGCGAGCGCCGTTGAGCTTGGCCGGAGGCAGGTAACGGGAATGGGTATAGACCGGATTCTGGCCGTCGAAGAAATCAAACGGAGGCACCGGGTCGGTGAGGGTAAGGTTACATTCCCAGAACGAGCCGACGGTGCCAATATCCTCCCAGTAACCATCAAAAACGTAAGCCATCATCCGCTTTGAGGCGAGCAGGCCAGGGATGACTTCCTTGCCGAAGTCGGTCTGGGCTGGATCAGCCAGGGCCTCGCGCATGACCTTGCCGGAGAAAAGGTAAATGCCCATCGAGGCCAGGCAGTAAGGCGTATCAGATTTATCGGACAAGCGGGCGCGGGCGTTACCGCCGAGGACAAGGGTCGAGATGACCGCCGGATCCTTCGGCTTCTCGACGAACTCCACGATCCGGAGATCGGCGTTGACGCGCATGACACCGAGGGCGCTGACCTGGTCGGATGGCATGGCCTTGGCGGCGATAGTCACGTCGGCAGCGTTCTCCATGTGCTGGCGCGCGAGTTCTTCGAAATCGAGTCGGTAGAGCTGGTCGCCGGAAAGAATGAGTACCAGGTCCTCGTCCTTCAGGTTATAGAGATGGAGGTTCTGCCGGACCGCGTCGGCCGTGCCCTGATACCAGGTCTCCTTGTCGCCCGTCTGCTCAGCAGCGAGGATATCGACGAAGCCGCGGCCGAAGCCGTCGAACTTATAGGTCTGCTGGATGTGCTTGTGAAGGGAGGCCGTATTGAACTGCGTTAGGACGAAAATCTGATTGAAACCCGAGTTCAGGCAATTGCTGATCGGGATGTCGACCAGTCGGTAATTACTGGCGAGCGGCACCGCCGGTTTGCAGCGGTCCTTGGTCTGCCAGAGTTCCCAAGGTGGGTCAGCGAAGATCAGGTCGAAGCGCCCTTCGGCCACACCCGGCTTGGTCGCGTCGCCGGTGATCTTCGTAAAAGGAAGTTCGGCGAGGGC
>CAIVYX010000025.1 GCA_903910245.1 uncultured Opitutia bacterium
CTATCGTTACCGCGTGCTGAACTCTGCGGGCACCGCTGTCCAGACCGCCGCTGGCGCCTACGTTGCTCCCTTCGCCGATTGGAAGTCGCCCAACTTCCTGCTCGTCTCCTGTGGGTCCAATCCCGCCGATAGAGTGGATGGCGTCATGCTCGACGTAAAAGAGTACTGGGACCCGACCGCCGTGGGCGGTGCCACGATGGTCAAGAACGGCCTCATTCCCCCCAATTACTTTGAAGACGCGGCTACCGCCATCGGCCCTTTCCGCGCGGATAATATCGTCAACTGGTCGAACTGACCTCTCGCTCAAGAGGCTTTCGCATCAGGAACGCCAAACCGACGCAGATCAGCCAAGCCAGGGCGGCGGTGGCCAGGGTATGCGAGAGGAAGTGCTCACCGCGCGCAATCTGGTAGAAGCCCATCCAGCAACCGACACCCACGCCAAGTGCGAGGCCGCGCCAACGTCGGACCTTGAGGACCCAATAAAGCCCGAGTAAGGCGAACCCACCGCTGGCATGGCCGGCTGGGAACGCATGGCTCGGATAACCAAGAGGCTTAGCCTGAAAAAGTAGCAGGTGATCATACATGCCACCGAAGGCCTTCAGCTCGAGCGGCGTCGCCATGCCCGTCGCCGCGCGTAGCTGCGTGCAGACGATTGGAACCACCGCGAGGCAGGCAAGCAGATACAGGGCGCGCAGGCGGACGCGCTTCGCCCATAATGCCACCCCAATCAATAATAAGGCCCAGATAATGATGAGCGCCTTCGGGCCGTCATAAGCCAGAGCGAGGCCGAGCGCATTCTCGTGCGGAATGAGCCAAGCTTTGCCGTCCCAAAAGAACGACTGGAACCAGAAGTCGGTCGCTTCGCCACCCAGGCCGGGCAGGCCGAAGAATAATGTGACCGCTGCGACCGTGAGGGCAGGCGCGACGAACGATCGTCGCTCAGCGAGCGGGATTCTTGATTCCACCATGGTTGAAGAGGTCATCGGTAGCCTGATAGTAAATAATCGCCTCATCCACCGCCGCGGCATCCGGGGAGGCTACGGGTGTCAGTGCACCCGTTCCGAGGTCGGCCTGGTATTGGACCGCTTGGCGCACGGGCTTAAGCACCGTCAGTAGTCCGTCCGGACGCAGCACGGCGACCTTCTGGTAATTACTGATGAAGGCGCGCGGGCGGAAGGAAGGGCTGAGCGCGTCGTTGCCGACGAAACGTGAAAGGTAGCTTACGCCCAGGAGCCCGAGCACCGTGGGGGCGGTATCAATCTGGCTCATCATCGTGTCGAACTTCCGCGGAGCGATGTTACCGGGAGACCAGATGAAGAGAGGAATCTCGTACTTACGAACCTCCAGCTCACGCTTACCAGCCACCGAGGCGCAGTGGTCGGCCACGATGATGAAGACCGTATCCTTAAACCAAGGCTTGTCTTGCGCGGCCTTGAGGAACGCGCCAATCGCGTAATCCGTATAAGCCACCCCGCCATCGCGGCCGACGAGTTTAGGATCAATCTTACCTGCTGGCCAAGTGTACGGACGGTGGTTCGAAGTCGTCATCACAAAGTGATGGAAGGGCTTACCAGCCGCGTGAGCCTTGTCGGCCTCCTCAATCGACCAAGCGAAGGCGTCTTCATCGCAAGCACCCCAGGCGTTACC
>CAIVYX010000026.1 GCA_903910245.1 uncultured Opitutia bacterium
CCACGACCCAAAGGCCGCCTTGGAGTACGCCGCCCTCCTCCAGAAGGAAGCCCAGAAGCATGCCGCCGAGCTCCTGGTCGTCATGCGCGTCTATTTCGAGAAGCCTCGCACCACCGTCGGTTGGAAGGGCCTCATCAACGACCCGCAGGTCGACGGCTCCTTCCGGATCAATGAAGGCCTCCGCCTCGCCCGCGGCCTGCTCGCGCAGATCGCCGAGATGGGCCTGCCGTCCGCCACTGAATTCCTCGACCCGATTACGCCGCAATACGTGGCCGACCTCGTCTCCTACGGCGCCATCGGCGCCCGCACGACCGAGAGTCAAATCCACCGCGAGCTCGCTTCGGGCCTGTCCATGCCGGTCGGTTTCAAGAACGGCACCGATGGTTCGATTCAGGTCGCCGTCGACGCCTGCCTCTCCGCTCGTGCGTCCCATTGGTTCCCGTCCGTCACCAAGGAGGGCGTCGTCGCCATTTTCCAGACCTCCGGTAATCCGGACGCGCACATCATCTTGCGCGGCGGTTCCCGCACCGGTCCGAACTACGGCGCTGAGTTCGTCACCGACGCCGCGGCCCGTATCCAGAAGGCCGGCCTCACTTCCCGCCTCGTCATCGATTGCTCCCACGGCAACAGCTCGAAGGATCATCGCCGCCAGCCGCTCGTCGCCGCGGATATCGCCGCCCAGGTCGCCGCGGGTTCACACGTGATTGCCGGCGTAATGGTCGAAAGTCACCTCGTCGAAGGCCGCCAGGACTGGAAGGGCAAGGACGCCTCCACTTACGGTTGCAGCATCACTGACGCCTGCATCTCTTTCCAGGAGACCATCCCGGTCCTCGACGGTCTCGCCGCCGCCGTCCGCGCCCGCCGCGCGATCAAGCAATCCTGATTTTCCGCCATGAACTCCGTACTCAAGCTCATCCTCGATGGGGAAGCCCTCGACACCGCCCAGATCGGTAAAATCCTCGGCCTCGGCGCCGAAGCCGTGGACCGCGAGCTCGCCGCCTTGCGCCAGCAGGGCGTCCTACTGGGCATGCGCCCGGTGTTGAACCCGAGCTACGAGTCCGAGCACCGCGTCCGCGCGGTCATCGAAATCAAGATCCGCACCGAAGGCGTCGGCGGCTTCGACGGCATCGCCGAACGCATCTCCAGCTTCGAACAGGTGGAGAGCTGCTACCTCATGTCCGGCGGCTACGACCTTCTGGTCGTCGTCACGGCCGACAACCTCTACAAGGTGGCCGGCTTCGTCCATGAGCGCCTCGCCCGCATCGACGGCGTGCAGGGTACTTCGACCCACTTCTTCCTCCGCGCCTACAAAAAGGACGGTTTCATCGTAAACGCCGAAGGTTCCCGTCGCGACCAGCCCTCGGTCAGCCCTTGAGCCCAGCCTGACTATGGATTCCTCAGGCCGTTTCGTGGCGCGACATGTCGCGACCTTGCCCAAATCGGGCATCCGTGACTTCTTCGCCATCGTGTCGAAGATGAAGGACGCCGTGTCCCTGGGCATAGGCGAGCCGGACTTCGTCACCCCGTATCATATTCGTGAAGCGGCGATTGCTTCCCTTGAGAAGGGCCGCACGTCCTACACGGATAACCGCGGTACCCAGCAGTTCCGCGAGGAGATCTCCCGCTACGTCGCCAAGAATTACGGCCCGGAATACGATCCCGAGACCGAAATCCTCGGCACCATCGGTGTTTCTGAAGCCCTCGATATCCTGCTCCGCTCGACCCTGAATCCCGGCGACAAGGTGCTCTACCACGAGCCCTGCTACGTGAGCTACGCGCCGAGCGTCACGCTCTGCCACGCCGAAGCCATTCCGATCCGCAC
>CAIVYX010000027.1 GCA_903910245.1 uncultured Opitutia bacterium
GGCAACCCAAAGCAGGCTTGAGCCCGAGCCCTTCCGCCGAAACACTGCCCCCATGGCGTCAGCCTCGCGATTCCTCCCCCCGGGCTTCGACCCCACGCAGACCGTGGCGGTCATCGCCGGCAAAGGCCGCTACCCCGCCCTACTTATCGAATGTGCCCGCGACCGCGGAGCCAAGGTCAAGCTGGTGTCCTTCGAAGAAGAGACCGACCCGGCCCTGATTGCGACCTTCGCCCCCGCCGACCATCGCGCCATCCCCGTCGGCAAACTCGGCCAGATGCTCGACGCCCTCAAAGAACTGGGCGCGGCTGGCGCCGTGATGGCCGGTCAGGTTACCCCGCGCAAACTATTCACGGGTATGGTTCCTGACCTGAAACTCATCGCGCTGATGGCCTCCCTCAAGGAGCGCAACGCTGAGACGATCTTCGGCGCCATCTCCATCGAGATCGAGCAAGTCGGCGTCCGCATGCTCGATGCGCGCATCTTCCTCGACGACCACCTCGCCTCGCCCGGTTGCATGACCGGCTGGGCCTGCGGCATCGGCGACGACCAACTAGAATTCGGCACACGCATGGCCCGCGAGATGGCCCGGCTCGACGTCGGCCAGTCCGTCGTCACGGCTAAGGGTACCGTCATCGCCGTCGAAGCCTTCGAAGGCACCGACAATATGCTCCGCCGCTGCACACAAACCGGCGGCAAAGAGATGCTGCTTACCAAGACCTCGAAACACGCTCAGGACTGGCGCTTCGATGTGCCCTGCTTTGGACTCAAGACGCTCGAGAGTATGGCCGAAGGCGGCGTGACCAAGGCCGCGCTCGAAGCGGAGGCGGTCATCCTCATCGACAAACCAGCCGTCATCGCCCGCGCCAAGCAACTCGGCATCGACCTCTTCGGCTTCAGCCCCACCTGAGCCGATGATGAATCGCCGCCACTTCCTGGGAACGAGCCTGCTGGCCGGCTTCGCAACTCAAGCCTTTGGCGCGACGAAGGATGAAGACACTTTTGATTTCGCCTTCCTGACGGACATCCACGTCCAACCCGAGCTCGGCGCCCCCGAAGGCTTTCGCCAATGCCTGCGGGCCGTCAACACCCTCGCCACGCCGGCCGACTTCGTGCTCACCGGCGGAGACCTGATCTTCGACGCGCTCGACGTGGGCATGGACCGCATCCGCGAGCAGTGGAAGGTGTTCGACGAATGCAGCAAGGAGCTCGCCCTGCCCGTCCACCATACAATCGGTAACCATGACGTCGTGGGCTGGTCAGCGAAGTCGCTCGTGAAGCCGACCGATCAGGATTACGGGAAGAAACTCTTCGCGGAACGCTTCGGCCTCGCGCGCACGTACCGCAGTTTCGACCACAAGGGCTGGCACTTCATCATCCTGGATTCAATCGGCCAGAACAAGGAGACGCTTGATTACGAAGGCTGGATTGATGACGCACAACTCGACTGGCTGAAGAAGGACCTCGCCGCGACCGGTCGCACGAAGCCGATCATCATGGTCTCGCACATCCCTTTCTACACCACGTGGCATCAGGTACTGAAGGGACCGGACCTTCACCTCGACGGCAAGGCCATCGTCCGTAACCTGCATACCTTCCGGAAACTGTTCGACGCCTATAACGTTCAACTCTTACTCAGCGGCCACGGCCACGTCGTCGAGCGCATCGAGATCGGCAAGGTCACCTACCTGCAAGGCGGTGCCGTCTGCGGCATGTGGTGGAAAGGTCCAGTCTTCGGTAAGCCCGAGGGCTTCGGCACGGTCACCTGCCGACGCGACGGGACGTGGTCATGGAAATACCGCGACTACGGTTGGAAAGCCCGTAAATAAGTCGCTCAGCCTTCGAAGAAATTCCACGCGACGGCGCTCTCGCCCAGCACCCACGCGGCCGCCAAAGCCAGCACGAGCAGGATCCATTTGCGATGGCGGGCCCAGATTTCCGGCGTCTCGGCCGCATGATCCAATCCACGCCGTGCGCTCAGGAGCAACTTCAGGCGCGCATGCCAGGCTAGCTTAGTCGCGCCCGAAAGATCCTTATGGGCATACGCGTTGACCCGGTAATCGGGCTTGCGGAACAGGTTGGCGATGCGACTCAACACATCTCCTGCATACACCCTTTACCCACGCTTTACAAGCGGAGCGTCTCTGGGTAAGTCCAAAGGCGTGAAGTCTACCACCCGGTCCCTCCGCGCCCTCAAAGGCGTCCGGCCCATCGTCTGCCTGACCGCCTACGATGTGAGTACGGCCCGCATCGCGGACGCCGGCGGCGCCGACCTCATCCTGGTCGGCGACTCCTTGGGCAATACCGTCCTCGGCCTCCCTGACACGGTCGGCGTCACCCTGGACATGATGATCCACCACTCGGCCGCGGTCGCCCGCGCCAAAACCGATGCCCTCGTGGTGGGCGACCTCCCCTTCGGCCTGGCCCACGACAGTTTCCCTAAGCTCCTCAGCTATTGCCGTCGATTCCTGCAAGAAGGCGGCGTCAAGGCCGTCAAAATCGAAGGCGGTGCCTCGCTCGCCCCAGCCATCGTGCGCCTCGTCGATGCTGGCATCCCCGTCATGGGCCACGTCGGCCTGCTCCCGCAGCGCGTCCACTCCGTCGGCTATCGCCGTCGCGGACTCACGCCAGCCGATCAGAAACAAATCCTCATCGACGCCCAGGCCTTGGCCGCGGCCGGCGCCTTCGCCATCGTGGTCGAATGCGTCGACGAGAAATTCATGCCGAAGATCACCGAGGCGGTGTCCGTCCCCACCATCGGCATCGGCTCCGGTCGCGGCTGCGACGGCCAGATTCTCGTCATCCACGACCTACTCGGCCTCACCCCCGAACCGCCGCCCTTCGCCCGACCTGAAGCCAACCTGCACCGTGACGCGGTAGCGGCCGTCCGCCGCTGGGCCGCCAAGGTGCGCACCAAGAAATCCAAATGAACTGCGTCATTTTCGGAGCCGGCGGATGGGGAACGGCCATGGCCATCCACCTCGCCCGCCAAGGCCAGACCGTCACGCTCGTCCCGCGCCGCGCCGAACAGGCCCTCGCCCTCGCCACCACGCGTGAGAACCAGGAATACCTGCCCGGACACCGCTTGGATGATTCCATCCAGATCGGACTCGAACCTCTGCCGGCGCTGATGGACGCCGACCTGGTCTTCCTCGCCTGCCCCTCCAAAGGCCTACCGGAATTACTGCAGTCGATCGGCCCAGCCGTCCGCGGCTCGTCGACCAAGATGGCGATCTCGCTCTGTAAAGGCCTCGATCTCACCACGCTGCGTCGTCCGTCCGAAATGATGGCGGAAGCCTTCGGTTCAATTCCCGTCGGCACGCTCAGCGGCCCGAGTAACGCCGACGAAGTTGCCCGTGGTTTACCGACAGCGCTGGTGCTCGCCTCGATCGCCGACAGCGAACTCCTCAAAGATGTCCAAGCGGTCGTCAGCGGACCGACGCTGCGTGCCTACACTTCGACCGACCTCATCGGCGTTGAGATCGGGGGCACGCTCAAGAACGTCTACGCGCTGGGCGCAGGCCTCTGCGACGGCCTCGGCCTCGGCTCCAACGCCAAAGCCGCGATGCTTACGCGTTCACTCCAGGAGATGGCCCGCCTCGGCGAGGCCCTCGGCGCTCGCCCGGAAACTTTCCTCGGCCTGGGAGGCGTCGGCGACCTGATGGCCACCGCGCACGGCGCTTGGAGCCGCAACCGTTCCCTCGGCGAACAGCTCGCCAAGGATCCGCAAGGTACGCTTGCCGCGCTGGCCAACCGAAAGGAAGCCGTCGAAGGCCACCGCGCGGCTGAAGCGCTGTCCAATCTGGCGATCAGCCGAGGACTCCAAGCCCCGATTCTTTTCTGCCTGCATGCGATTCTCTACAAAGGTCTCGATCCCCGCGCGGGCGTTGTCGCGCTGATGACGCGCGACCTCCGTTCGGAGGCATGAGCGCACGGGACGTCGAGTCGCGCCCGTCGCCCATCGCCGGTCTCGGACTCTTCGCGAAGCGGGAGTTCGCACCCAGCGAACGCATCGCGCCCTACTCCGGCCCGACGACCTCAGAACCGCCGTCGGAAGCCTTCTCCGGAGGCAAGGTCTACGCCCTGGAGATCACGCCGGGGCGCTGGCTGGACGGTGCCTCGGCCGATAACCCCGCCCGACACGCCAACCATGCCTGCCACCCGAACGCCGAACTCATCTGGCACGAAGAGGAAACCATGGCTTGGCTGACCGCCCTGCGACCGATTGCCGCCGCCGAGGAAATCACCTTCGACTATGGGTTTTCATTGGCCGAAAGCCTCTTTCACCCGTGTGCCTGCCGGTCGGCGGACTGTGTCGGTCGGATTATCGCCGCCCCCCTCCGCCCGGCCCTCCGCCGCCACCTGCGTTTTTCACGTCCAAGGGATTGACCACCCGCATCTGGAAGGTCAGTTTTCGCAGGTCAATCAGCCCATTTCCATGAAAAAAGTCCCCCTTACCGAGCTCGATCCCCGGCTCCAGAAACAGATCACCGCCGCGGACCAGCAGCTGAAGGCAAACCCCCAGTACGCTGTAGAGGTTCTCACGGGCATCCTCGTCCGTAATCCCGGCTGCATCGAAGTGCGTCGGACCCTCCGCAAGGCCCAGAAAGCCCTCCACGGAACCAAGAAAGGTCTCTTTGACGGCATCGCCGGCGCCCTGACCTCCGGCAAAATCGCCAAGACTGTGGAAGCCGACCCGCTCGCCGCCATCGCCGCCGCCGAAGAAGTCCTCGCCAAGAAGCCGATCGACGCCAACGCGAATAAGACCATCGCCCTCGCCGCCATTAAGTTGGAGTTCCATGAGCTCGCCGCCTTCGCCTACGAAGAACTCTGCACCAACGACCCAACGGAAATCCAGCACTTCGTCGACCTCGCCAATGTCTGGATCACCGCCGGCGAGAATGATAACGCCCTGAACGCCGCCGACAAGGGTTTGAAACTCTTTCCCGGCAACGGCGACCTCCAGGAAGCCGTCCGCAAAGCCTCCGTCAATAAGACGATGAAGAAGGGAAACTGGGAAGACAAAGGCGACTTCCAGTCCAAGCTCAAAGACAAGGACGAAGCCCTCCGCCTCGACCAGTCCGCCCGCACCGTCACAGACTCGGCCACCGCCCTCGCTCAGGCCGCCGAACTCGCCCAGAAAATTCAGGCTTCCCCGGACAGCCTCGACCTCTACCGCGATATCGTCCGTATGTTCCTGGTCGCCGAAGACCTCGACAGCTCGATCGCTTGGCTCCAGCGCGGCCGCTTGACGACCCTCGGTAAGGCCGACAGCTCGCTCGAACGCCAGGAAAGCGACCTCTTTATCCGCCGGTACGAGCGTAACTCCAAGCAGCTCCGCGAGGCCATCACCGCCAACCCGGCCGACGCCGCCAGCAAGGAAGCCCTCGCTAAAAACGAGATCGAGCTCAACGACTTCCGCCTGAAGACCTCTATCGCGCTGGTCGAACGCTACCCGAACGATTTCGGCTACCGCTTCGAGCTCGGCACCCTCCTCCTTGCCGCCAATCGCCTCGAAGACGCCGTCCAGCAGCTCCAGTACGCTCAACGTAACCCGAAGTTCCGCCAGCCAGCCCTCCTCGCTATCGGCCGCGCCTTCTCGCAGGGCGGCAAGTACGACCTCGCCATCGAGCAGCTGACCGCCGCCAAGAGCGAAGTCCAAATGATGAACGACCTGAAAAAGGATATCATCTACTCCCTCGGCGACACCTTCGAGAAGATGGGCAAGGACAAGGAAGCCGTCGACGAATACAAGATCATCTACATGGCCGACTCGGGTTACCGCGACGTCGCCAAGAAGATCAACGACTTCTACGAACGCCAGAAGGGCGCAACGGCCTAAGCCTCAC
>CAIVYX010000028.1 GCA_903910245.1 uncultured Opitutia bacterium
ACGCTTCTTATGGCGATTTTCCTTCGAGCGCTTGCGGCGCTTGTGCTTGTTCATCTTCAGACGACGCTTCTTCTTAAGGCTTCCCATGGGTGATAGTGACTCGCAACTTGGCGACCCCTCGGCCGACAGTAAAGCCGAAACTAAGCCGAAATAACGGTCTCTTGCACCCAGGCTCCCGGCCCCCAGGCCCTCTGGACGTCCGCCCGCAAGCGGGCGTGGTCGAAACCGTCCGAGACGAAGGCGAAACAGGCGCTCCCGCTGCCGGTCAGCTGCCAGTTTACCCCAGTGTTCAGACGGAAACATTCGAGCCCGACCGGCAGGGCAAGGTACTTGGCGAACACGGGGGCAGCCAAGTCGTTACCCAAAACCGACGGATCTGAAGCGGGCTGGGCGATCCAAGCGGCGAGTTCGGCCTCGGCCTGGGCCGCGGGACGGTACTTTCCGGCTTTAGCCAGTAATGCATAGGCCTCTGGCGTCGGAACCCCGAACGGAGGTTTCACGAGGACGACTTTTCTTCCGGCCAAAGCGGCGCGGGCCGCCACCGACAAAATTTCCAAACGCTCTCCCCTGCCCCGCATGATCGCCGCCTGACTGCGCACGAAGAATGGGCAATCGGAACCGACCTCGGCGGCGATGCTTTCCAACTCGGGCAGCCCGAGTGGCTCCGGCGTGGCCCGATTCAACAGACGCAAAGCGGCCGCCACATCAGAACTACCTCCGCCGAGCCCGGCACCATGCGGAATCTTTTTCGCCAAATGAAAGCGACCGACCACAGCGCCGGGCCGGCGTCGCACATAGGCCGCCGCTGCTTGAAGTACGAGATTGGTGCCATCGACCGGCAACGACGGATCATCGCAAGTCAGCCCCAGCGGCTGGCCGAGATGCAGCGCGAGATGATCAGCCAGTGAAACGCTCGCGACGAGGCTTATGAGCTCATGGAAGCCGTCGGCACGCCGGCCGGTGATGGCCAGCGAGAGGTTGAGCTTCGCATGGGCGGCTTCGACGAGCACGCATCCAAAATGCTCCAGACCGTCCACGGAGGCGAGGGGAATCAGCGCCTCAGGCCCGCGGGTGCGACTTGCGGTGCACTTCGCGCAGTTTAGCGACGCTAAGGTGCGTGTAGATCTGCGTAGTCGAAAGCGAGGCGTGACCGAGCTGCTCCTGCACGAGGCGGAGGTCCGCTCCATTGGAGAGCAGGTGCGTCGCGCATGCGTGGCGCAACTTGTGCGGGGTGAGGTCCGCGGGCAGGCCGGCGAGGGCGAGTTTGCACTTCAGCATGAGCTGCACGGCCCGCGGATTCAGGCGGCCACCGCGGGCAGCGAGCAACATGGGCGCCCCGCGGGCTGGCGCGCCGCGCAAGGCGAGATAATCCTTCACGGCCTTAACGGCGCTATCGCCAACGGGCACGACGCGCTCCTTGGAACCCTTGCCCATCAATTTCACGAGACCGCTACCGAGGTCGAGGTCGCCGCCGTTGATGCCGCAGAGCTCGGACACACGTAGGCCGCCCCCGTAAAGCAGTTCGAGGATCGCCATGTCGCGCGCGACTTCCTGTGGATCGTCTTTTTCGGAATCTTCCGCGGCGTCCATCAGCGTGTCGGTCTGCGCCTCGGTCAGGAACTTAGGCAGCGACCTCGGCAACTTCGGTAGCACGAGGCCAGCGGCGGGCGTGGTGGTGATGCCGCCGCGCTCGCGAAGGTCGGCCAGAAAAGCGCGTAGCGCCGAGACCTGGTTGTGCACGGAACGGCGGTTGTGCGTACCCTGCCGCTCGATGACGAAGTCGCGCAGATTGCGCGCGGTTAGTTTGGACCAATCGCCGTCCCACCCGCCATTGGACTTCATCCAGAGGGCGAAGCCCTTAAGCGAACGCCCATAGGTCAGGCACGAAAGCGCGGCTAGTCGACGACCGGCTAGCTGCCGTGTCAGGAAATCGGACACCAAGGCCGAACCTGGCCAATCCGTCGGCTCCCCGTCGTCTTGCTGGACGGGGCGACGCTTCACGGCTGCGGTTGCTTGCCGTGCACGGCGCGCACCGTGATGCCGATGCCACCGCGGACGCCAAAGGCGCCAGTGACTTCGCACCAAATCGGGTCGATGGCCGCGACGAGATCGTCGAGGATCTTGTTCGTCAGGTGCTCATGGAACATCCCCTGCTGGCGGAAGCTCCAATAGTAAAGCTTGAGGGACTTCGATTCGACGATGCGCGGACCTGGCACGTAGCGGATCGTGATCTTCGCAAAATCCGGCTGGCCGGTGGCCGGGCACAGGCAGGTGAACTCATCGGTCGAAAGCTCGACGGTGTAGTTCCGGCCCGCGTTGCGGTTCGGGAAGGTCTCCAGCGTCTGCTGGGGCTTGTTCTGGGTATTCCCGAGGTGGGAGAGTCCGGTGAGGTCCTGAGGCTGAGTGGCCATACAGACAGGCAACCCAT
>CAIVYX010000029.1 GCA_903910245.1 uncultured Opitutia bacterium
CAGGGTGACCTCGATGGGGAAGTCGCCGTCGCGGCGCTTATCGGCCTCGATGAGCGTGATCAGCTCGCCGAAGATCTTGCTGATGTTACCTCGGTTGATCTCGTCGATGATGAGCAGGTAAGCCAGCTGCGGGTTCTTCTCCGCCTCCTCGGCCAGTCGCATCAGGACGCCCTTGCGTACCTCGAAGCTCATGCCGCTCGCGCTCGGCACCGGCTTGAAGCCGATGATAAAGTCCGAGTAGTCGTAGGACTGATGGAACGTTACGAAGGCCACTCGCTTATCGGTGACCAGCTTGGCGAAGTCGTCCTTCAGCGAAGCCGAGTTGGCCTTCCCGTTGCACAGCGTGACCGCGTGCTCTTTCGTGTGGAAGGTCTTCCCCGTTCCGGGAGGACCATAGAGGATGACATTGGTGGGTTTGTTCATAGAGGTGGCCTTGGTGTCGGAAGGGCGGCTGGCTGCGATTGTCGGCAGCTTCGAGAGGTCGATGCCAAGCACGCGGCATAGGTCAGCCACTTCCGCATCCCAGTTGGTGATGTCGGTGAGTGCTACGGTGATTACGCGGGAGACTTCAGGGACATCGACGGGTACGGTCGTCAGCCAGTGCACGTCGCGAACGTGCTCATAGCTGTCTCTCGAAGCGTCGAAATAGTAGTCAGAGGTTACCAGGCCGGCGATATAGAGCTGAGTGCCGGACTGACGGGCGAAGACGACGTCCCCGGGCCGCATCTTCTTAGTGAAGAGCCAGCACATGAGTGCTAAGCGGGTCGGCTTTTGGGTGGGGTAGGCGCGCTCGTAGAACTTGCTCAGGCGTTCGCCATTGAAGGTCCAGTGAGGCAGCGGGGCGAGGGGTCGGTCTAGGCCTTTAAGCTGGCGTGTTACATCGGTCATCGATGACGGAACGCCGCCGAAGTCTACTTGGCTTTCATCCAGCACTTTGACCGTCTTCGACGGATCATCCGCATAGGTAAGAACAGCGCCCCTTGGGATGCCCATATGGAAGAAGTTAAACTTCGGACGGCGTCCCGTCTCTACCACATCTTCTTCGCCGGCGTCCTGAGCAAGAAGTTCAATGGCATCGAGCTTCCCCTGCTTCTTGTCGGAGGATATCCCTGCCAACGATGCCCCCGTAGGCCAGTCGCCGCGAATATGGCCGGTGCGCAGCAGCGTCTCTAGGTCATTAATGCCGTCGGCGTCATCTTGTCCGTAGCTGAAGTTCCAGAAGCCACGCTGAGGTTCGGCTTCAACGTCTTCTTCATCGTCGTCGGCAGTGACGTCTTCCCAGAGGGCCCAGCCGATGCGATGGATGCACGGCTTGTCGGTGGCCTTTTCGATGGCCAATGCGTGAAGCTTCGAGATCGGTAGGGAGCGGGCACCTTCGACAGTGTCCTCGAAATACTTCCGCAGGCCCGATTCCGAGGCGCAGCCGACGATGCCGGGCTTGTCCGGGTTCTGATATAGGAAGGCAATTTTCCATTTCAGGACGCTGGGCAGGATGATGGCGTCGAGCTTGCCGTAGTCGCCGGACTGGGAGGCCTCGATGACTGTAACAATGCGCGCGCGGAGCGTAGAGAAGGCTTCCTCGGCGGTCTTGCCGAGTTCAGTATCCCAAGCATAGCGGTCGTCCTGGAGTGCCTTTGCCATGCGGCTAGGCCGGCGGAACTCGTAGATGCCGAACTTCATGGCATTACCGCCGCCGATCCCGATGGGTGTGTCCTGCTCCAGCGCGTAGCAGAAGGAGCCTCGGAAGCTGTCGTCGTCCTTATTCACGCGCGTGTAGTCGGACAGCGGCATCGCCCGCACCCGGGACAGCGGCCAATCCTTCAGGAACTTGGCCATCTGGTCCTGGTACTTGGCTTCAGAGCAGATCGGCAGGGGCATGGAAAACAGGAGATACTAAACCCCATGCCCTCACAACAGGGTTTGATAACATTGATATAAGACTCGGACCGTGTGATCGGGTCACGCTAAATGGGGCCAGTTGAAATGTTACTCGGGGGGTTGCCCAACCACCAAACCACCCCCATAAACACCACAATAATGAGCAAAAAACGGCACACAAAGGAGGCCCA
>CAIVYX010000030.1 GCA_903910245.1 uncultured Opitutia bacterium
CCTCCCCGACTCCATCCGGCGCGGCCAGCGTATCACTGGTATGGTGGCCTCGCAGACCCGCCTCGCCTGCCAACCCTCACGCTACAAGTTCACGCGCCACGGCCAAAGCGGCACCGAGCTCAGCGAACTCCTGCCGCACATCGGTGGGATCGCCGACGACATCTGCGTGATCCGTTCGATGCACACCGACGCGATCAACCACGACCCCGCGATCACCTTCTTCCAGACCGGCAGCCAGCTGCCTGGCCGACCGAGCATGGGCGCCTGGACCGACTACGGTCTCGGCCGTATGAACGATAACCTCCCGTCGTTCGTCGTGCTCGTCTCGACCAACAAAGAGCGCTCCGGCCAGGGCCTGCTCGCACGCCTCTGGGGCAGCGGCTTCCTGCCCAGCGCTCACCAAGGCGTCCAGTTCCGCGGCGCCGGCGAACCTGTCCTCTACTTGCGCGATCCCGAAGGCCTCACGCGCGACCAACGCAAGACGCTGCTCGAAGGCGCCAACGAACTTAACCGACTCAACCTCGCCGCCGCGGGCGACCCCGAGATTTCCGCGCGCATCAGCCAAGCCGAGATGGCCTATCGGATGCAGGCCAGTGTCCCCGAACTCATGGATCTTACGGGCGAGAGCAAGACAGTCATGGAAAGCTACGGTCCAGAAGTGAACACGCCGGGTTCTTTCGCTCGGAATGCCCTACTCGCCCGACGTCTCGCCGAGAAAGGCGTGCGCTTCATCCAACTTTACCACCGCGACTGGGATCACCACGGCAGCCTGCAGGACCAGTTACCCAAGATGGCCCGCGATGTCGACCAACCCGCGGCCGCGCTGGTCAAGGACCTCAAGCAGCGCGGCATGCTCGACGACACCCTCGTCATCTGGGGCGGCGAATTCGGTCGCACCCCTTACGCCCAAGGCGGCGCCAACCGCGAAAAGTACGGACGCGACCACCACGGCAAGGCCTTCTCGATCTGGATGGCCGGCGGCGGCATCAAGCCCGGGATGACTTTTGGGAGCACCGACGACTTCGGTTTCAACACCCTGGAGAACCCCGTGCACATCCACGACCTTCAGGCCACGATTCTGCACTGCCTCGGTATCAATCACGAACGCCTCACCTACCGCTTCCAAGGCCGCCAATTCCGCCTGACGGATGTGCATGGGCGCGTCGTCCGCGATATCATCGCGTAGACGCGGAAGGTATTGGCGGTTAGCGGTTGGCGGTTGGAAGATACAGGACTCAAAGGGAAACCGGAAACCGGGATATTTGCTGGGGATCATGGGTAGGGCGGTCATTGCCATGACCGCCGTTCGCATCGGTTCGCGCTACGAGGCGGTCAAAGTCACCGACCTTTCCAATATCTGTCCGCCCACGGACGTGATGGCAATCACGTCCCTACCTTATGCCCGTCCAATCATCCGGTCTCCGGTTTCCCTTTGAGCGTATTTTCATCCTCATCATGCATCCTCATGATATGACCGAAACGACACGGGTCGTAATCCTGCCACTTTTGGAATTTGCGGTCTCATCCTTTCTTCATCCCCTTAAAATCATCCATGCGTACCGTCCTCGCGCTCGCGCTCTGCGCAACCCTCGTCCACGCGGCCTACGAACCGCTCAACGATAAAAACCGCCCCACCGCTAGTGAGCCAGCGCTCTCCCCGGCCGGAACCGCCGCTGCGCTGAAGGTCCCCGCGGGCTTCCGGGTCGAACTGGTTGTCGGTGAGCCCAAGATCGTGCAGCCCATCGCCTACACCATCGATGAC
>CAIVYX010000031.1 GCA_903910245.1 uncultured Opitutia bacterium
CTGGCGCGGCGCGGCCGCCCTCGGCTTCGGGCACGTCGAAGTCGGCACGGTCACCCCGAAGGCCCAGCCGGGCAACGAGAAGCCCCGCGTCTTCCGCTACCCCGAACTCAACGCCGTCGTGAACGCCTACGGCTTTCCGAACAACGGCGCCCAAGCCCTGTATGATCGCCTGAGCAAGCAGCCTGGCCGCGGTCAGCGCGTCTGCCCGCTCGGTATCAACATCGGCAAGAACAAGGCGACCGCCAACGAGCAGGCGCACGAAGATTACCTCGCCTGCTTCAAACTCCTCGCCCCGCTCGCCGATTACGTCGCCGTCAATATCAGCAGCCCCAACACCACCGGCCTGCGCGCCCTCCAGGACCGCGCTCCGCTCGTGACGCTGCTCTCCACCCTTGCACAGGAGAACCGCTCGGTCGCCGGCGGCCCCGTGCCCCTGCTCCTCAAGATCGCCCCGGACCTCAATCCCAACCAGCTCGCCGACATCGTCAGCGTCGTCGGCGAATGCGGCTTCGCCGGCATCATCGCCACGAATACCACGACCACGCGCCCCGCGGGCACCGAAGCGTGCTCGCCCGGACGCGGCGGCCTCAGCGGCGCCCCCCTCCTCGAACGCTCCCTACAGGTGGTCCGCTTCCTCGCCAAGGAAGCCGACGGACGCATCCCCATCGTCGGCTGCGGCGGCATCCTGTCCGCCAAGGACGCCGGTCGCTTCATGGATGAAGGCGCCTGCCTCGTGCAGGTCTACTCCGGCCTCATCTTCCGCGGCCCGGAACTCGCCCGCGAAATCGCCGAAGGCCTCGCCTGGCGTCAGCGCGCCTGGGCCTAATCACTTCGTCGGGGCGACGAGGATGTGCACTTCGGACTGCTTGAGGAAGAACGGCACGAACGGGCTGTTCCAATAGACCGCATACGGTTCTCCGGACGCCTTCACGTCGGTCCGCTTCGTGAGCCATGCCCGCAGTTCGGCCAGGGCTTCCTCATAGTTCTCACGGCTATACGAACCGCGAATGCCGATGGCGGCCACCCGACGCTCGGGTACCGAAGACAGCTTCACCAGCGGCGTCTCCGCGAGGTCCGCACGCTTGGCCGAGGCGTCATCCATATAAAAGACCATCGTCCCCGGCGTAATGCCCGCCTCGACGGGTGCAGTCATCGGGATCTTGTTCGAGTCGATGTAGCGGAAGAGCTTCATGAACAGCCCGTTGTCGGCAGCGAAATAATCCGTCGACGACTCCGTGCGCATCCAGCGGGCCGCGGGCAAGGTCTTGAGTTCGAGGTCGCCAGGTGCGGTGCGGGGATAGGCTTCGGACACGGCACTCAGTCTGGCCGACGCTGCGGCGAGGGCGAGAGCAACCCAGAGGAACATCTTCATAAGGTCATTAAAAGGCCTGCCGCCTCGGTTCCAATCCCCGAATCCTGTGACCGACCTTGCCACGGCCGCGGGACTTCCTTTTGTCATGACATGGGCGAAACGAACGAAAAGAACACCTTAGCCTCCCGCCTAGGCCATAACTTCCTGACGGGGCTCTTCCTCCTCCTGCCGATCGGCCTGACGCTTTACGTGGTGTCGGTGCTGCTCGACCTGATGGGCAAGTTCATCCAACCGGCGATCGAGTTCGGCCTCGCCTGGCTTTGGCATAACTCGAAGACCCCTCCGCCCGACTTCACCGTCGGCCTTTACCGTCAGCTGGTGGTGGTCTCATCCGCCGTGGTGATGATCTGCATCCTGATCGTCGTCGGCTACCTTTCCAAACGCCTGTTCGGCAAGCTGCTCCATCGCTGGTTCGCCGCCCTCCTAGAACGCATCCCCGGACTCGGCTCCCTCTACGGCACGATCCGGCAGATGGTCGACGCGCTCAGCGGGCGCAACAAGGA